>NZRR01000035.1 GCA_002696315.1 Methanobacteriota archaeon
TACAATGATCTCATTTTGGGTATCTTTTCCAAATATTTACTTTTGTTGTATTGAAACATATTGGAAAGTAGCATTAACAATAAGTCATATTATTCCCCAAGTAATCATTCTCTCAAATTTATTTTTATCTGATGTTAAAATTAATTTAAAGGACGGGTTTTATGGAGCGATGGTTGGTATTGCTTACCTCATTACAGACTACTTAAGACATAAAACTCAAGATACTTTTGATACATATGAATTCTTACAATGGGGAACTATAGAGGCAATAGAAATCTCTGTATTCTTTATTGTGTTTGGATACATTTTCTATATTGTAATTTGGAAAATTAATGAGTCTTTCAAAAACGAAATAGATATACGCTGACGATTAACGGGTACACCATGGTCAAAATCGGAGATACCGCACCCGCCTTTACATTGAAAACTACAGATAAAAGTGACGTCAGTCTTGAAGACTTTAATGGACAAAACGTCATACTAGCATTCTACCCTGGTGCTTTCACTGGTGTTTGTGACAAGGAAATGTGTGCCTTTCAAGACAATCTAAGTAAACTGAATAATTCTAGTACAATCGTACTTGGAATTAGCGTTGATTCTCCATGGGCAAATGCAGAATTTGCAAGAAAATATAATCTCGAATTTACTTTGCTATCAGATATTGACAGAGAAGTTGTAACAAAATATGATGCAACATTTGTTGGACTTGGAGGAATTGAAGGATATGTTTCTGCAAATCGGGTTGTAATTGTAATTGATAAGGATGGAGTTGTACAATATCGCTGGGTTGCAGAAAATCCAGGTATAGAACCAAACTACGATGAAGTTGTAGAATTCGCAGCATCACTCTAAATTCGCCAATTTGAGGCATTTTAGATGAAATCCAATTACTTAGTTAATCAGAATTGTGTTGAGCTAATGAATTCAATAGATGAAAATTCTATTGACTTAACAATTACTTCTCCGCCGTATGATCAATTAAGGAATTATGAAGGATACGATTTTGATTTCAAAAGTGTGGCTGATGGATTATACAAAGTTACTAAACAAGGTGGTATTGTAGTTTGGGTTGTCGGTGATAAAATTAAGAATGGAAATAAATCACTAACTAGTTTTAAACAAGCAATTTACTTTCAAGAAATTGGTTTTAATGTTCATGATGTAATGATTTATCGTAAAAAAAATACTCCATTCATGCGTTCAAATGCTTACACTAATTGTTATGAATTCATGCATATATTTTCCAAAGGAAAACCAAGTACATATAATCCAATTATGATTGAAACTGTTAGACAAGGTTATGAAAAAATGCCAACTAACAAAGGCCCTGATGGGGTTAATAACAAAGTAATGGGTAAATTAAATTCGAAAAAAGCAAGAACGAATATCTGGGAATATGCTGTTGGAATGCATGGCACTACAAGTGATAAAATTGCGTTTGAACACCCCGCTGTAATGCCAGAAAAATTGGCTGAGGACCATATTCTATCATGGACAAATGAAGGAGATTTAGTTTTTGATCCAATGTGTGGTTCTGGTACAACCTGTAAAATGGCTTTGAAAAATAATCGGAAATATATTGGTTGTGATATTTCAAAAGAATATATCGAAATTGCAAAAAAAAGAATTGATTTGGTGAGTAAATGAATTTTCGAGATATAGTTGCAATCATTTACGGAATCCCTTTTGTTTGGATTGGGATTTCACATTTCACGGATCCTACTTGGTTTGAACCAATTGTACCTGAAATACTAGGAAATGCCTACTTTTGGGTGATATTAAGTGGTGTTTTCGAAGTATTAATCGGTGTTGGAATAATGATTCCAAGATTAAGAAAAGTTTCTGCTGCTGCAATGGTATTAATGCTAATTACTCTATACTGGGCTAATCTGAATATGTGGGTAAATAATATCCCATTAAGTGGTCAAACATTCGAAGATAAATGGCATATTCTCAGGGGAGTAATTCAAGTTGCTCTAATTTTTGTTGCACTTTGGATTGGAAAATTCCCTCCATTCAAAGATGAAATGTATGATAAAAATAATTTATTGATTTTTGATGGTCAAATTTTTTCAAGTGGTTTTGAATCTGGAGATAGAATTGTGATTGGAAATTGGAAATATACCCCATTTGGAAAATTTACAGATATTATGTGGGCTAAACCTGATGGAAAAAAAGTATTAATTGCCCCAAATCAAAAATTAATTGATTTTATTTCTGGTATGTATAAATTTGATGAATATATCATTTCAAACTTTTCAATCGAAGAAGAATCAAATAAAATACTAATTAAATCAGATCAAATTGAATGTGAACTCGAATGGTATAAAGGAATTAAAATACCGTTTAAAAGGCCACTATGGTTTATTTCTAGTTTAGAATATATAGTTGCATTTATATTTTTTAGAACAAAAACTAATGGTTTAACAAATGATGGAAGACAAGAGTGGTATGCTATTGAAAAAGTAAGTAATTTGAGTTCTGCAAAAGCCTCAATAAATGGAAAAGATTTGGGTAAAATGACAAACTTTGAACCGAAGGCAACTTTTGGATTTAGTGAACCAAGAAAGAGGCCTTCTGCAGTAGAATTAAAAAGTCATATTCAAAGAAAAGTAGGTGATAGAATTGATTATTCGTGAACTTGACACACAAGATATCACTATGATTTGGAAAATAAATGAAGAGGGTTTGCCAGGTACAGGAAAAGTATCTGAAGATGAAATAGAAAAATTACTAAATTATTCAGAATTATCTTTAGGTGCATTTGATGAAAATGAACTATTGGGAGTTGTAATTTGTCTTCTTCCAAGAACTGAATATGGAAGTTTGAATTATGCTTGGTTCAATAAAAACTATCACGATTTTTTGTATGTTGACAGAGTAGCTGTCACAAAAAATAGTAGAAATCAAAGAATTGGTTCATTACTATATGAAAAAGTAATCGCTTACGCTAAAGAATTGGGATTTCCTATTGCTGCAGAAGTTAGTCTTAAGCCCCCAAATCCGGACTCTATTAGATTTCATAAAAGACATGGATTTACAGAAGTTGGAGTTCTTCATCATGAAGAAAAATCTGTAACTATGATGTTAAGAAATATTAATTAATTATTCAGAACCTACAACTTTGTAATCATCAGATAATGGAGTTGCTCCAGTTTCCATAGAAACAATCTTTCCATCTTTGAATTTCAAAAATGAAAGTACCGCTTCGGATGTAGATCCATTTGCAAAATGCACAATAGAATGTGCTACTCCAACCTCATTATTTTCAAATAAAATTCTATCATTCTCTGCTTTAGGAATTCCGCCGCCACTGACGAATCCAATTATATCGGACTTACCCATTGTAACTCCTCCTACGTGTGGATTAAACACAAATTCATCATGAAGAATCTCTGCTAATGCGTCGACATCTCCATTTTCCCAGGCTTCATTATATGCTGCTATTATTGACATATTAATAGCCGAGAAAAATCTATTTTTAACTTAGTCGCTTTGCCGCATCTTCCAAATTTTCGCCCTCTTTAACTAAAGAACGAATATATTTTGGAATTGATTCTTCACTTAATTCTAAATCTAATAAATCTCCAACCCATTCCAAAGGATTATCACAAATATAATCTGTACCAGAAGAAAAATAATTCCATACCGAACATTCACTTCCATCAACTGATTTTGTTTGCAAACACCAAGGTAATATTTGAGAAGGATTAGAAGCAAAAATATCTTGTTCATTAATTGTAATTACCCAACACTTACCTACAGAATATTTAATATTTGAATTATCTAAAAAATCAATAATATCTTCATTATCTGCACCTGGTTGAAGCCATAAAAAAGGAATATTTCGTCCTTCTATCAACCACTTTCTAACCTGATTAAATAATGTATCTGGTGAAAGAAAAACTACAAAAAGTTCAGGATAAGATGTAGACCAAGGATGTGGGACAATAGGTCTTCCAAGAATACTACTCCCTGCGGCTTTAGGATGTACAGGAACCATTCTGAACCCTCTGTGACCAGCATCAATGAATGCCCGATGTGCAGGTTTATCCTGATTAAGGCCTGCACCAATAATATGTACTGTTTTTACTTGCGAAAGCCAATCATAATCTAAAGACATAATGTTAGTGATAATTCTCTCACATATCAAGTTGTGTGTAAATTATGCTGACTCTGTCGTCTCTGTAGATTCTTCAGCCAATTCACTATTCCAATTCATAACTCCACATAGAGCTGGCATACCCCAAAGAATCATTGGAAGAATAGCTTGAGGGAACGGGGCTGCGGGCTCGCCAGCCATGTCCAAACCCATAGCAGCACAAATCACGAACCAAACGAACACTGGTCCACATAGAACAGCGGCAAGCCGAGCTTGTTCTTGACCTTCAGTCATGAGGCCTGCATAGAATAGATAGACGCCCACTGCTGCAAAGAAGCCAATCAGAGCAAGGTGATCACTACCCATCTGAGCATACGACCCACCTACGCCCATGATCATATGCATAGTTGCAATAATTAATAGCCAAACCTTAGTATTCAAAATATCTTTTAATTCCATGAAATTTAGCTGCAACTAAATTCTAATATAATGATTACCCAAAAAAAATATTTTTTTTGCAATTTAAATAACAATTTTAAGATGCCGAAATATTTGACTTAAGAGTAAATGCTACAGGGATTGAAATAAAAATCAAGGATGCTAACCACGAAAAGATAGATCCTAAAATTATTCCAAATGAAGGAATTAAAACTGTTGCAACCAATGCATACAAACTCACAGACATAGACCCAAGCATCATCGGTCCAACAGCACCACTAGGCACTTCTTCTCCTTGAGAAATCCAAAGAGCAACCATCGTTGTCAAGAAGATAGCAGGAAAGACCGAAGCTATACCTGCTAATAATGGAGAGCCTTGTTGAGAAAGCCAAACTGCAACACCTATTGCAATTGCAGCAGCAATTCCTCTAGAAGATAGTATTGTAATTCCAACTTTATTTTTTCCTCGAGGTGCTGGACAGTATCTTCTTGTTGCTAAACGCCCAAATAATAATCCAATTACTAAAGCGACTCCACCCACTAACATTGGACTTAATTCTGAAAATAAAATTACAGAAATAATTGCGCCTGCAAACCAAAAACTAAGATTAATTAATGTAATTATTGTAAGTCTAATTGAAAAATTCCATTCAGGAATTATTGGTGGAATTACTCTCCATAACCATAAAAAAAATGAATTTAACAACATACCTACTGGCACCATTCCCATTGAAGATTCAAATGATGATTGAGTTGAATCTGCAATCCAAATAAATGCTGCAGCGGGAACAATTGTAGTAGGAACTGTACCAAAAATACCTCCTATAACCCCTCCATATTTCTCAATAGCAACTGTTGCTAAAATAGCAACCAAACCTGCAAAAAATGCTGACAAAAATATATTCATTGTTGCCATATAATTCACCAAGATGAATTTCAATAACGTATTCCAAATTTATTGTATATGAAACTCATTAACCAAGCTGGGCCTATCATTAAAAATTGTAAATCTTCAAAGAATGAGGGTTTTATTCCTTCAATCTTGTGCCCATAAAACTGTCCAATCCAAGCTAAAACAAATACAATTATTGATGATTGCCAAAGTGGAAAGCTAACTAATTCATTGTATGCACCACAAACAGCAAAACAAAAAGTACACCATAACATCATTCCTATTGTTAATGAAATTGATAATCTAGCATAAAAGATGAATACTGGAATAATTGCTAGAGTTGCAAAATTTAACCAAACTGAATTTACTGTCCAAGGTGTAGGAATTGACCATAGTAATCCTACAATTGACAAAAATATCAATGGTACACAAACCCAATGAATTTTTTTATTCAAGGGATTTTGATGGCTAACCCCATATGCGTCTAACCACTCTTGCATACTTCGTGTTTTCACGTCTGACATAAGTAACCTGAAATAATTCAATCTAATGAATAAATCTGAATAAATTAATTACAATGTCTTATGTCTCACCATCATGGATAGAACGATACTAACTCTAAAAGTATGTGGATGGTCAAGTATTGGTATGGGTTTGATCTTCTTTTTAATTCCTGAATGGTATGCAGAATTAGAAGGTGCAAATACAGAGAATATTGCTTGGTTAAGAAATTTAGGTGCTGCTTTGATTGCAGTAAATGGAGTAGGGGCGCTGTTGGCTGCAAGCAATCCTTCAACTGAAAGAAAATTGTATGATGTTGTAATGTTGGCATCTGTGTTAGAGACATTGGCACTTGGATGGTCTACAGTTAAATGGGAGTTTACAGCAACAGAGGAAATTTTCATAACAGGTCCATTGATTTTAGCGGCCTTAGTAAGTATTGCATTGATAACATTCCGTCCAAAATCAAATAATTGATGGTGTTATAATGGATGGAATTAAAGAGGTAAAAAATTCACCATTATTGAATGCGTTACCAATTTGGTATCACTCTATCTATACAGATGGAATTCATCCAGATGCTCGCTTCCCAAGAGATAGATATACAAAATTAGTTGAAAAATTATTATATTCTAAGTTTGCACCAAATATCGATATTAGAACTCCAGAGAAGATATCTCGTCAAAATTTACTATTAGCACATGATGAAAATTATGTAGATAAATTTCTGAATGGTGAATTGGATGAAAAACAAATCAAACGAATTGGCCTAACTCCTTGGACACCTGAAATTATTCCTCGTACACTTACGTTAATGGGAGGCGCAGTTAGTGCTTTAGAATACGTAATTGAAAATGGAGGAATTGCGGCTAATTTAGCAGGAGGAACACACCATGCCCATCGTGAATTTGGTTCGGGATATTGTATTTTCAATGATTTGGCAGTATGCGCAATTATGGCCTTAGAAAATATAAATTTCAATAGAATTGCCATACTAGATTTAGATGTCCACCAAGGTGACGGAACGGCCACTATTTTCGAAGACTTGGAATCAGTACTTACAATATCAGTACACTGTTCTAAAAATTTCCCATTTCGAAAAACTCATAGTGATTTTGATCTTGAGTTGGAACCAGGTACTGAAGACGAGGAATACTTAGAAGTAGTAAAGAAGGCAATTCAAATTACGACCAATTTTAATCCTGATTTGATTCTTTTTCAAGCGGGAGTAGATGGCTTAAAATCTGATGCTTTGGGAAAATTAAATATCACTCGTGAAGGAATGAGAAAAAGGAATAATTTAGTTTTTGAAATGATTAAAAAAGAATCATTACCTACTGTGATTTTTATGGGAGGGGGATATTCAAAACCAATTTCTGATACAATAGACGCTTTCTATGACTTATTTACAGATGCAAGTTTGGCAAATTTAGAATTAATGAAAAAATAAATTAAGATTATTTATTTTTTCCAAGGATTGGGATAAAAGTTAGTACTTGTAATTGTGATGTAAACATTAAACCCCATTCACCAATTACAGAACCAACTACTGATATTCCAGCAATCCTGTGATTTCCAAAAACCATCAATAAAAAAGAAAATAAACATAAATAAGCAATATTTTTGCGAATACTATTAAGATTATAATTTCTAAACTTCATTTCAGCATCAATATTTTTTCTTGAATAAAAAAGAGTGAATGTCCAAATCACAACTGGAATAAATATTGAAAATGCACAAATCAAATGAAAAATTAAGCTTTTATCCATCGGGAAAAATGTTAACATAAATAAATTTAAACCTGCCAATGTAGTGCAAAGTAATGATATTGAATTATATTTTTTCTCTTTTCCACTACTGGAAATTAATTTAGAATTTGTACGTAAAAATACTTCTAAACCAATTATAATGTATAATATCCCCCCTATTTTTAATCCAATATTAAAAATTAAATTCTCTGGTGGGAAAACCCCTCCAGATGAAATCCATCCTGGAAGTCCATCGGGAAATATCACTAAAGAATCAAACATATCAGGAACCTGATCTGATAAGTCAATAGGTTCATCTCGTACCCCCCCTCCAGTTTGTAGAAGAATTTGGGTTAGTACCGTAGTTCCGATAATCATGATTGCAGCTAAATATATCAAAAGTTTAAGTGCTTTATCTGAAAGAAAATTTGATCTTTTCCCAATTAATTCAAACAATATTCTATTCCTCCTCATGATTTGTTAATAATTTTATTTCAGGAATAAAAGACATCACGGTCGCCAATATACCTCCGATTAAGGCCCATTCCCATAAAGCAGCTCTATCTAATAACGGATACATCTGACTCGTACAAAATTCTTGCATATTGTTAGCGGACTCATTCCAAAATTCCCAATCAAAATCGGAAGTCCAAACTTTAGTAACGTTCACAATCATTTGCCATAAAGATACCACAGCAATAAGTGCTGTAAATGCTCTAATTGAAATTAATTGGATAAAATTATCTGAACCTCTGAATAATTTGAAAGTTAATACTGTAACTAAAATACACCAAATAACACCACCATAGAAGATGTCATTAGCAAAAGAACCATGTGCGATTCCATCAACATTCCAAGGTGTATAACCAATCCTAAAACAGGAAACAGCTGCAACAATTCCAGGGACAACTGAAACATAATTAAAAGCAACCCAGAAGTTATTAAAATTATTTTTTAACAAATACTTATGTCTTGTATTTTGAAGTTCAAAAAGAAACCAAATAGCTAAGAAACTACTACCAATTGCTCCTAACGTAAAAATTGTATCTCCTGGTTGATAAAGATCTAAATCTGAAATAAAAGGCATGATTGCTTTACATCCGCCTAATACCCAAAAAACCCATCCTAAGGTCATCCAAGCGAATGTATATGATGATAACAAAATTATAGAATACCTTAATCGTTTAGATTGTTCCATAATTTCCACTCGCACACATCATTTTTAATCTTAGTCATCTTTTTTATCCTGCATACCAGTTTGTACATCCCAAAGTCGTTTGTACATACGATCTTTCAAAACTAATTCGTCATGTGTACCGGATTCAATGACTTTACCGTTCTCAAGAACGAAAATATTGTCCGCATTACGTATTGTAGAAAGTCTATGAGCGATAATCAGAGTTGTTCTTCCTTCACTAATTTGGGCTAAACTTCTTTGTAAAGCCGCTTCTGTTTCATTATCTACAGATGATGTGGCTTCATCTAAAATTAAAATTGGGGCATCTTTCAATACTGCTCTTGCAATCGATAATCTCTGTCTTTGACCACCTGAAAGTTTGTAACCTCCCTCTCCAATCTTGGTATCAAAACCGTTTGGTAATGTGTGAATAAATTCGGTTGCTTCAGCGACTTCTGCTGCATTTTCTATTTCTTCATCAGTAGCATCAAGATTACCATAACGAATATTTTCTTTGACACTTTCTGGAAATAGTGTAACTCTTTGACTAACCAATGCAATAGATTGTCTCAATGAAGATAATTTAATTTCGCGAACATCAATTTCGTCTACTTTTATTGAACCATTTTTAGGATCATAAAATCTCAATAATAATCGTACAAGAGTAGTTTTTCCTGAACCCGTAGGTCCAACAATTGCAACAGTCGAACCATCAGGAATCTCAAGATTCACATCTTCTAAAGTAGAGTCTCTTTCTGGGTAAGCAAAATTCAAAGATTCCACACTTACTCTTCCTTTTACATCGTTCAAAATTTTGTCTCCGTCTTTCATTGAGATTTCGGTTTCCAGTAAATTAAGTACTCGATTTGTAGAAGCCATAGCTCTCTGGTAAAGATCAAAAGTTGCTCCTAATCTTGTTAATGGCCATAATAATCTCTGTGTCATAAATACTAGAATACTAAACTCTCCAACCTCAATCGTTCCATTTAACGTTAATTCTCCACCAAAAAGTAATGTTGCTGTAAAACCAATTAAGATTGCCATTCTAATTAATGGTACAAAACTTGCACTGAGTTTAATTGCACTACGATTAGATTCACAATAATCTTCTGAGGTAATTCTTAACCTTTCGAATTCTCTCTCTTCTCCTGTGAAACTCTTGATCGTTGTAATCCCTGTAAGATTATTTTCTAATAAAGTTCCAATATTTCCTGCTTTCAAACGAACATCTGCATATCTTGGAGCTATTCTAGATTGAAATCTAAATGAACCCCATAAAATCAAAGGTATTGGAGCTATTGAAAAAAGTGCGACTCTCCAATCTATGATAAAAAAGAGTGCACTAATCACGATTACTGTAGTTGCAACATGTAGTAAANCNGTTGCTCCCTCATCAAGAAATCTTTCAAGTTGATTGACATCATCATTCATTATTGCCATTAAATTNCCCTTNGATTGTTCAAGAAACCAACCCATCTCTAAATTCTGAATATGNCCATATACATCTAATCTAAGTTCATGCTGCACAGTTTGTGCTAAGTTTCTCCATAATACTCCATACAAATATTGGAATAATGATTCAAAGCCCCAAATTAAGAACGTAATTGCTGCTAGAAACCATAATTGATGATGGACATTTACAATCCCTATTGACGAAATTATTGAGTCTTCTCCTCTTACGACAACATCAACCGCCGCCCCAATTAATACTGGAGGGGCCAAATCAAATAATCTGTTAACTACACTACAAGTAGATGCTAACCAAACGGTCTTACGATGAGAACTCATATGCGTAATTAATCGCCTTAGTGGAGCATCACCTTTAGACATAACACTCCGTAATGATAAGACTATGAAACCTTACTCCTCTAATATTTTAACAGATTGCTCATCGTAATAACACTCAAAAATAAGTTCTTTATGCGGAATGTATGGCTGAAATAGATGATGGTGAAAAATACATCACTGAAGAACAGCCTTGGTGGGCCAATGATTATCTCATATTCTTACTTACTATTGCTAATATTGCTATAATTGTTTACGATCTAGAATATTTCAGTGAAAGAACAATATTCGATATTATTGAAGATAAAGATCTAAAATGGATGTTTTTAGCACTCTCTGATTTATTATTAATTTGTATTTTCCTGGCAGATTTAAGAGATGATTATGATAGATGTGTAGACAAGGAATGGTGGTGGAAAACTCATTGGTGGGAATTCCTAGGATTAATTCCAATGTTTGTAACCGCAATCCCACTTCTAGCCTCACTAGGTGGTTTGAGATTACTTCGATTAGTTAGAGCATTTTCAGGAGTTTTGAGACTAATTGGTATGGCTAGAAGAAAAACAAAAGTTACGGTTGAAAAACAAATGTTACATTTGCTAACGATAGTATTAACATTAATTGTAGCGGGTGGATTTTTTGTTTATGTTTTCGAATCTCAAGAGTATGAAGCATTATGTTCCTCTCAAATTGTTCCTGATGAATGTAGTAGAATGATCAATTCATTTGGAGATGCAATGTGGTGGGCAATTGTTACAACAACAACTGTGGGTTACGGTGACTTCTCTCCTGTTGACCCATTATCTAGAATTGTTGCTGCATTTTTAATGTTGGTTGGTATTGGTTTAGTTGGTAGTTTAGCAGCNACAATGTCACAATTATTTTACACAATGAAAGAAGGTTCTGGTGGAAGAAGTTTGGTTAACACAGATGAAGATGTATTGCAAGTACTCCAAAGATTACTAGATCACTATGAAAATGGGAATNTAGATAAAAGAACNTACGAAAGNGCNATATCTCTTGCAATGCAANGNATAAGAGCNGAAATNACNATGATTAGAAGTGAATATGATACAATTTCNAGTACNATGCCAGTTCCTCTTCAAGTAGCTCAAAAAATAGAATATAATGATAGTATTTCNTCACTNGAAGACATGCTTCACGAGGTTGAAGCGNTGATAAATGAAGAAGAATAGTATAGACAACGGTCATAAAGGGGTGGTTGGTCGCCAAGTTGCTTCAAGAGGTATCGACATGGCAAAGGGACTATACCAATATACTAGAGAAACCTGGAAAAGGCCTAAAGATTCTATACCATTTGAAGTTCGTCAAAAAAGAATGGCNGCTTGGCGTAGAGAGCCTGTNAATTGTAAAATTGAAAGGCCTACTCGTTTGGATGCAGCAAGAAGNTTAGGTTACAAAGCCAAACAAGGTATNGTATTGATTCGAACTAGAGTTAGACGTGGNGGACTTAGNAANGGTAANATNCACATGAAACGTAAACCAAGTAAAATGGGTATTAATAAAATTACAATGGCAAANAATACTCAAAGAATCGCAGAAGAACGTGTTTCAAGACATCATCCTAATTTAGAAGTCTTGAATTCTTACTGGGTTGGAGAAGACGGTAAACATAAATTCTTCGAAGTTATTCTNGTAGATCCTCATCATCCTTCAATTATCAATGACAAGGACTTGGGTTGGGTTTCAGAAGGTTCTTCGCATAGAGGAAGAGCATTTCGAGGTAAANCTAGTGCTGGGAAAAGAGGAAGAGGACTTCATAACAAGGGCAAGGGTGCTGAAAAATTGCGTCCAAGTCTTAAAGCNAATNTGAACCGTGGAAAATAATTTAAAAAATACCATTTATGATGGTTTTTAATCACAATATTGATTTCCCATATCATGTACAGCACACTGTGACTCATGGTAGTTTAGCCGAACTGAAAGGAAAACAAGTATTTCTTCCAGATGGAAGGTTACTTGGAATGGTTCATGATTGTGTTGTTGAAACTAAGGGTTGGAATTGTACACATTTATTCGTAAATGANTGTAAACCAGAGATTGTTGAAGATAGTATCCATGTTGCNGTACCTTGGAGATGGGTTCGTTCTGTTAATGATATTGTAATTTTAAGATGGTTTCCACAAACTCCAATTCCAAAAAATCCAATACAATAACTTCGGTGAGTTAAATGCAAATACATATTCTAGGTACTTCCTCATCAAAACCAGCNCATGGAAGAAGTGTGAGTGGTTCTGTAGTTAATACTGAAAAAGGAGGAATTATTGTTGATTGTGGAGAAGGTTTTCAAGAACGAATTTTCACCCATAATAANGAATTGAAAGANAAAGGATCTCAATTCAGGATTAAAGTAANTAAGATTAGTACAATATTACTAACCCATGGTCACTTAGATCACACTTGGGGGTTATTACCATTATTGAAAACTCTATCATTAGAGGGAAGAGACAAACCAATAACAATTATTGCTCCTACAACTCATGAAATAATTAATCGTTTATTAGAAAAAAATGATCCTTTTTGTGATATTTCGGATTTAGAACCTTCAAATGTTGATTTATGTTTTCAATTTAGACATTGGTGGTCCTTAGGAGGAACTAAAGAATTTCTTGAGTTTGATACAAATTGGATCCTAATTGGAGTAGATGAAAATGATAAAATAGGAACAATCAATGGAATTTTAATTGATCCTTTAGAAAAAAGTATAGAAAAAATTACAGATTTTAAAAAATATACAAATGAAATTAAAATTCTAAATATTCCAACTGTGCATTCAGTTCCAAGTTGTGCTTGGTGGATTAAAGAAGATGATAAAAAAGGAAAATTTAATTCTGAACTTGCAGAAAAAAATAATCTAAACTTGGAACAAATTCAATTATTAGCGAAGGGTGAAAATTTTGAAGAGCATTCCCATTTAGATTATAGATCCACAGAGCAAATTGGTCCAAGTGTTTTAATTAGTGGTGATACAAGTGGGAAAAATAATGGTTTTGTAAATTTTTCAAAAACTGATAATTGTACTACATTATTAATTCATGAAGCAACATTTTTGGAAGAACATATAGATAGAGCAAAAAAATATTTTCACTCTACAGCAATTCAGGCTGCTAAAAATGCCAAATTAATTAATGCAAATCATTTGATTTTAACTCATTACAGTTCTAGAATTAAAGATACTTTAGATTTAAAATTAGAAGCTCAAAAAGAATTTAATTCCGTACACGCTGCAACAGATAACGATATAGTTGATTTGAGTCCAACTGATATGGAAATACACTAATGAATCTATTTTTACGACTTGTAAAGAAAATTAAACCGCCTAACCCTTGGTCATTGTATGGAACAATCAGCGGTTATTAGAATGTGGATTACCAATAAAAATAACAGAGAAATCTCAATAGAAATGAGTGAATCGATGATGAGTTTTCTTTCAATCGCAATGGAAAATGGGTGTATTGGTTCAACTTTCGCCGAAGATGATGAACGTATCATAGTCTATACAAGGTGGTCAGACGAGATGACTTTGGAGAGGTTTCGTTCATCTAAGGATTACAAAACTGAAGAAGAAAATATCATCCAATCATTTACTTTGGCGGGTTTCGATATTGCTGCTGATATTNTGTTTAATTCAACTGCAAAAATTTTGTTTAGTAATGGTTCGGAATTAACTCAATAATTCACTAAGATGTACGTTTCATAAATCTAAACAATCAAACATAAATGCATATTCAAATGCTTTTTCTTTAAGATATTTGTANCTATCTGATGCACTAAAATGACCNGCTTCAAGATCTGTTTTTAATAAAATNATACCTGAATCTTGAGATGCTTTTTCTCTTAATTTCGCACACCATTTCATGGCTTCCCAGTAAGCAACTCTCGGGTCATGTAAACCTGCAGTAATCAAAATATTTGGATATCTTTGCTCAATTACATTATCTATCGGAGAATATGAATTCATATAATCATAAAATTTCTCTTCATTTGGATTTCCCCATTCCTCCCACTCAACAACTGTCAATGGAATTGAAGGATCGCTCATTGTAGTCATCACATCAACAAAGGGAACTCCTGCAATNGCAATATTAAACAAATCNGGCCTCATATTCAATACAGCACCCATTAACAATCCNCCTGCACTTCTACCCTCTATTGCCAAATTTTCTGGAGACGTCCAACCTTCANTAATCAAATACTCTGCACAACTACAAAAATCNTCAAATGTATTTTTTTTCTTCAAATATTTACCCTNATCTTCATACCAAAAACGACCCATTTCAGAACCNCCTCTNATGTGAGCAATACAATAAACAAGTCCTCTATTTAACATAGGTAAAATACGCGAATTGAAACTAGGTTCAATACATGAACCATATGAGCCGTATCCATACAACATTAATTTTGAATTAGTTATTCCATCCAAATGAAAATCTTTACGATAAACTACTGAAATTGGAACTAATGTACCATCTTTTGCAGTTGCATTAACTCTTTTTGTATCAAATTCAGAAGAGACGTAATTAGGTANATTTTTTTGTTTGATTAAANTTAGTTCTTTTTTTGATACATCATAATCAAANATTGTATGAGGAGTAACCATCGANCTGTANGTNATTCTAACNAATTTTGAATTAAATTCTAAATTTGATCCAATTCCTACTACATATGCGGACTCTGGGAATTCAAGTTTATGGGAACTAATTGGCATATTACCCTCAAAATCAATACACCAAACTTGTTTTAATCCACTTTCCCTACCTAGAACTACTAAAAAATCCTCGAAAGCAATTGTGTAACTAACACTCCTAAAATCNTCATTACTGAAAATAATCTTNCCTGANTTATCAGTTAATGGGTTCCAATCATACGGTTTATCCAAATTACTTGTTACAATTTCAAAATTTTTAGCATTATTAGCATTAGTAACGATATAAAATATATTCTTTCTTTTACTAACTGAATATAGTGTTCCTTGTTTTCTGGGTTTTATCTTAATTAGATTATTAGTTTTCAGATTAATATCAATATAACTAATTTCACTAGTTTCTTTAGAGCTTGATGAAATAAATAATAATTGACGATCTCTAGATTTACTAATTCCTACCCAGAATAATTCATCACCTTCTTCAAAAATTAATTTATCAGATTCTGAATTATCCAAATTATTCTCCCAAACTTGGTATGGCCTATGAGCTAAATCCATCTTTGTGTAATATATTGTTTCATCGTCTCCACCCCATTCAAAACTTGCAACATCAGAAATCTTAGCAATTATTTCTCTATTCATCAAATTCATTATTGTAATTTCATAAGTTTCATATCCACTAGTATCTACTGAAAATGCCAATAAATTTTGAGAAGGGCTTATTCTAATTCCTCCAACATTCATTTGAGTTGTTCCAAGTTTTTTTGATAACTCATTTTCATCTAAAATTATTTCTTCATCAGAATTATTTAATTCTCTATTTTTTCTACAATGAATGGGATAAGATAATCCTTCAATTGTATGGGAAAAATACTCAAATTTTCCATTTGGAACTGGATCCGTAGTATCAGTCTCTTGAATATGTGAAAGTAATTCTTCGTAGATTTTTCCTTGACTTTCTACCAAAGAACTAGTACATTTTTCAGTAAAATCATTTTCTAATTTTAAATGATTTAAAATATCTTTATCCGTTCTTGAATCATCCCTCATCCAATAATAAGGATCTAATTTTTCTATGGGCGGATTAATTGGATTCTTACCTCTATTTTCACCCTCTACTTTCCCAAATTTTACGAAATAATCAACTTTTTTTGCTATTGGTGCAATCGGAAAATCATTACTATCTGACATGTGATAATACAAGACAAGTAAAGTTGGCTTATGAGATTGATTGAAAATCAATGGAACAAATTTAGACAAGATTCATGAGGGTGTCGGCTGACCAAAGGATATGCGAACGAAGAGTTTGGTAGTGCTGACCCTTGTTGTATTGCTAATATTTCCACTCATTCCTACTAATTTAGAATATATTCCTGAAAATAAAAATACGACTGCTCGCGCTTCTTTTGAATGCTCTGAATTTGAGTATAATATCAATTCAAATTTTGGTATCGATGCTGCATTTATAGTAAATGACGATGATTGTGTTGCATTAATTTTCCAAGGAACTGTAGGAAATGAAATCTTAGACATAAATATTTTAGGAAAT
>NZRR01000036.1 GCA_002696315.1 Methanobacteriota archaeon
CGCATTAAATGCAGAAGATTTCTCTGGTTCTGATGCGAATAATTGCTCTAGTCTGCCCTGTACAAATGCTGGTGAAATTTTATTATCTTTAGACTCAAAGCCGATAGAGATGTGGAAAACTCCAGAAAATAATTATCTTTCATTAGGAGAAAATGGTTTCATGAACCTATACAGTCTGACATCTACAGGTTTTGAAGAAGCATGGGAATTAGAAGTAGATTCAAATGGAAATATCTCTAGTGCAGCATATTTTCCAGAATTTAACCTAGTAGCTTTTGGGAATGAAACAGGTACACAAATTGTAGATGTAGGGCCTGCCAGAGAAAAAGGGAGGTTTATTTTTCAAGGAACTCCAGTAGTTGATGTTGCTTGGGATCCAATAAGGGGTGCTGATGTAGACTTTGATGGAGTTGTAGATATACCTCATATATGGATTGCTTTAGAAGTAAGTAAAAAAGCTGTTCAATACAACATTGATAATAATTTACCTACACAAAAACAAACAAATGAACATGATAATGAAATAGGATCTGTAATGGTTCTTGATGATGGAACAATAATTACAGGAGGAGATGATGAAATTTATTTTCACAAGATTGATCAGCAAGGTTCTGTAATTTTGACAGATACTATAGAACCTGGTTATTCTGGAACTTTTGATATTATAATGACAAATGAAGACCAAAGTAAAATATTTTTTTCAGAATATGATGGCAGAAAAATAATTTCGTACGAATATAACAGTAATGCATTACCCGGGCAACAATTAGCAGTTACAAGCGTAACTGGTCTAGGAAGTAACCCGATTAACATTGGTTTCGAACAAATTTCTTCAACATTATTTTCAATGGATAAATCTTTACTTTTAGGTACAGAAGATAAATTATTTTTTATTGATTCACAAACTATGGTTAAAGATGAAAATCAGTTGAATTATCCATTAGGAGTAAATGCAATTGTAGACACTATTTACGGAGGATTATTGGTAACAAGTGGTAAAAATGTACATTTATTGGATTTTGATTCTGATAGTGATGGTGTAACCGATACAAAAGATGCTTTTCCTGGCGATCCCTCACAGGCGTATGATTCAGATGGTGACGGGTGTGGAGATAATCTAGATGGAAGTTTTCCAGACTATTTCCCAGACGATGAATTCGAATGTATTGACACTGATGGTGATGGTGTTGGAGATAATGGAGATGATTTCCCTAACGATATTAATGAATGGGAAGATTCTGATGAAGACGGATATGGAGATAATAGTGATGCATTCCCAGATGAAGAGAGTCAATGGGCTGATTTTGATGAAGATGGATATGGAGATAATCCCGATGGACAACAACCTGATGATTGTCCTGACCAATATGGTACTTCAAGTATAGATCGTTATGGTTGTGCAGATGCTGATGGAGATGGTTACAGCAATCCAATTGAGGGTGAAGATAATACAAATGCAGATTTATTCCCAAATGATGAAACTCAATGGAGAGATATTGATGGTGACGGATTTGGGGATAATCCTGATGGAAATGGTGGGGATGATTGTCCATTAGATTTTGGAACCAGCAATAAAACCCTAGAATTTAATGAAGAAGCGGGACTTTGGATTACTCCAAGTTATTTTGGTTGTAAAGATATAGATGGTGATGGATTCGCAGATAGTACAGATCAATTTGACGATGACCCCAATGAATGGTTAGACGCAGATAATGATGGAGTTGGTGGAAATTCAGACTACAATGATAATGATGATAAATATTCAACATTAGAAGGGAAATGTGCATTACAAGATCAAGATAATTTATCTGAAGACTGTGTAATACCAGAAGATAATATTAAATCTGAAGAAGAATTAAGACAAGAACAACTTCAAGCATCAATAAAACAAGCGGGATTATACGGATCTATAGCATTTGTAATAATTATTGCTGGAATTCTAATTGTAGGTCAAATATTCAAAGCATTAAGTACGAATAAAAGAATTAAAATTGAAAAAGATTCTATTGGAAATAAAGAAGTTATGGCTACTCAATCGGGTGAAGGATTTGAATATGATTCTTCCTTTTCCGACGATTCTGCATGGAGTGATGATCCTGCTGAAGATTTGAACGTAAACTCAGAAGCAATTGATGCTGCTTTTGATGATGAGAATATAAAAACAGACCCATTAGCTGAAGATAAAGAAGATTCGAATGACGATACAATTCAAGAATCATCTCCAGAAATTACTTCTGAACAAACTGTGGAAACAACTCCAGAACAACCAGCAGAAATCCCTCCAGTGCCAGAATCAGGATTACCTGATGGATGGACAATGGAACAATGGAAATGGTATGGTGCTGAATGGTTAGAAAAGAATAAATAATTTTTATCTAAACTCAATCGGTAAAGATTTTTTTATTTCTCCTAATTTTGAGCCAAGAATTAATGATTTACCATCAGAATCCTTAAATGAATTTACAAGTAACCAAAGTATTTTATTCCATTCTTCTGGTTTTGATACAAGTCTAATCTTTCCACATGCTGCTTTTTGTAACAATGATGATTCTAAACTCTGTCTATCAAATAAGCCCTTTACTATTTGAGGGGCGCTAATAGAATATATTTGAGGATGATAGGCCATATTATTCAACTCAAAAAGGTGATAGTTCTAATTTTTCAATTAAATCATTTACATCAATACCATCTAATTTTTCCAAATGCTCTTGCAATTGTTTAGATTCTACGCTTAATCGACTTAATCTTTTTTCCATTAATAAATGCTCTAAAAGGAGATCTATATTTTTAAATTCCATCATTGAACGCATTTGGTTCAATTGTCTTCTAGTTTCTAGGCTTACACTTACCGATGTCATTCCTTCCGCAGTCATGATTAACAGTTGTTTCGACAATTAACAATACTTAATTTGATGCCTTACAATCTCATCAAAATGCTAATTTTAGTTGTAATTTAAAATCTTCATTCTTATTCCCTGTTTAATAAAAATTGACTTGTTCTTGTAATTCCATGTTTTTTCATTAAGTCCTGTACCCTAAGATGTACTTCTTTTCCTAAGGTCCAATATTGATGACTTCCTCTTCCTTTGGAATCATTTCCAGGTTTGTGTAATAATACTGTAGGACTTCCTTCAGAAGGTGCTTCTGCAATCTTTACTAATCTTTGAATTGCAGTATTAAACACTTGTTCTGGGAAAAAACGAGCCACCTCATCACAAACCATTCGGGAAAGTGTACTTTTGGGTAAAACCATAGTCATAGCTATTCCAAATAATTTTAAATTTGGATTGATACGCCTTTGTACTAATTTAATTGTATTCATTAACAAACTCATTCCTTCTAATGCATAATATTCTGCTTGTACTGGAGTTAAGACCCAATTTGATGCTGCTAAAGCATTGATTGTCAAAAGACCCAAACTTGGAGGGGTATCAATAATTATATAATCAAAATCGTTGATAATATGAGAAATTCCTTCTTTAAGTCTAGTTTCTCGTCCAATTTTAGTTGATAATTCTATATCTGCTCCAGATAAATGTATATTTGAAGGGAGTAGATATAAATTTTCAACCTTGAGTTTTTCGGGAATTTTCTCACTCGAATTTGAAATTGACCATGCAGTTCTCATAGCCTCAGTTAGTCCTTCTGGAGGAATAATATAATCATCCATTAATGGTAATTCATCTCCAAGATCATTCATTAATACATCACTAACAGTTTTTTTCAATTTACTTTTATCAATTCCAAAACTAGTTGATACATTTCCTTGTGGATCTAAATCAATTAACAATACCTTAGAAGCAGGTATTCCATATTTTCTATTTCCTTCTGCTAAAACTGTGGCTAGATTTACAGAAGTCGTTGTTTTTGCACAACCACCTTTTTGATTTGTAACAGCAATAACCATTTTGTATGGATCCATGCTATTTTCCCCTCCATAGCATAATAACTTATGCTTGAATTACTGGAACTGGAACTTCAGATAAAATCTTACGAAGAATATGCATACCAGTTATACCACGTATTTTTGCTTCTGGCTTTAATACAATTCTGTGAGCTGCTACTTGTAAAGTAATTCCCTTAATGTCGTCAGGTGTAACATAATCTCTTCCAGCTATAGCTGCAGCTGCACGACCAGTTTTGAAAAGAGATTGGCTAGCACGTGGAGATGCTCCAGTAACTACACGATGATCTTCACGTGTTCTTTGTACTAATTCAACAATATATGAAAGGATTGCGGGATCGACATGTACTGTTTCCAGTGCCTTTTGCATTGCTACAACTTTCTTAGGAGATGTTACTTGTTCAACATCATGATCATCTTTTCCTCTAATTTTTCTACGCGCTAAAATTGCTTTTTCCTCAGCACGTTCAGGATAACCCATACTCATTTTCATCAGAAATCGGTCCATTTGAGCCTCTGGTAGTGGATAAGTACCTTCTTGTTCAATTGGATTTTGTGTCGCTAAAACTACAAATGGTGCTGGTAATTTGTGAGTTATACCTTCAATTGTTACTTGTTTTTCTTCCATTGCTTCCAATAAAGCAGCTTGTGTTTTAGGAGGTGCACGATTGATTTCATCCGCTAATAAGATATTCGTAAATAATGGACCTGCTCTCAATTTAAATTCTCCAGACTTTTGATCGTACATGTATGTACCCATGATATCTGAAGGTAATAGGTCTGGAGTAAATTGTACACGTTTAAACTTACAACCAAGAGCTTTTGCAAATGTATTTGACAACATAGTTTTACCTAATCCAGGAAAATCTTCCAATAACATATTACCATTGGATAAAATTCCTACAGTTACTCTTCGTAAATTTTCCTGTTTACCAATAATTACTTTTCCAACTTCACTCATCAACTGATTTGAGATATTACTCACGGTGTTAATCAATTCTCTAGACCGGGCATCACCACCTGCCGCGGATGCACTATAACCTGCACTCATTGTACTAACCTAAGCATCGTGCTAAGATGTTTATACTTCAACCTTCGGTATTAATACGTCAATAAAAAATAACAAAAAAAATAATTATCTGCCCCAAAAATGGTCCTTAATTCGATGTATTTCAATTAATTCCTGCAATATTTCATTCTCAGAAGCGCTTAAATCCATTTGTTGTAATTTCGAAGCATGAACACTTGGTATATCTACTAAAAGAATGTCTTCTTCATCTACTTGTCTTCCGATAGTTACCCCTTTAATCGCTAAAGCTACTTCATCGCCATTCTCCGCAATCTTCAAGGTTTCTTCACCAGTTCTAATAGAACGAATTTGACCTACTCTTTTGCCATCTAATTTCAATAAATTCTGTCCTACTTCAATTCTTCCACCAAGTACTTTAATTCCAACTACTGCAGGATTATTTCTTCTAAAAACATGATCTTTTAATAATCGAATTTTACCCGGGTGTACTAAACTCTCTCTTTTTGATTCTGCTAGTTCTCTTTTTCTAATCTCTAACCATTCTTCAAATTTTTCTAAAATATGATAAATTACTTGACCTGAAATTAATTTAACTTGTTTATTTTTTTCTAATGCTTCACTTGCTTCTTTACTTAAATTTGTGTTAAATGATAATATTGCACAATGTAATGGATCTGATGATACTTCAGCAGCGCGTATATCTTTTTTCTTTACTTCTCCAATAGTCGCTGAACGGATTGGCACCCCAAGTTTCTCTAGTTCAAACGCCAAAGCTTCTAATCCGCCTAATGTGTCTGATTTAATTACAACACCTTCTTCCTCAAATTGTACAGAAATTTTTGATTCACTTTTTGCAGATTTAAATCTTGAAAAGGCATCGGGAGAAATATCTTCCAGAATTATCGACCTTTGGTGTTTAATTTCAGAAACTCGTTCTATTTTTCCATCTGCATTAGCTCGAGCAATATCTGATGTTAATTTTTGTACTTTCTGGAGTTTTAATGCCTCATCTTTAGGAAATACTCGTAAAGTTGTTCCTACTAGTACCCTATCAAAATTTGGACCATTTATTTTAATTCCTCCTGCTGCACTAACATTTTCTACTGAATCCCAGCGATCTCCTGCATCACGCATTTCACTCATACCCCTAGGAGAAAACATACCTTTGATATGAGACCAAAAAGGTCCTTCTTGGGAAACTAATAAGATTTCGTCTCCTTTTGATAATTGACCTTTGTATAAAATTAAATCTAATGTTTTACCTAATCCTTGTTCATCTTTTAATTCGATAATTGTACCTTCAGCATCTCCAGCGACGTCTTTTAATCGATCTACAAGAAATCTTTCTGCTAACCCAACAGTAATGGCTAATAAATCTTGAATCCCTTCTCCTTCTTTAGCAGAGCAAGGTACAGCGGCTATAGTATCTGTAAAATCACTAATTTTTGAATATAAATCTACATTAAATCCATGTTCTGAAAATTTACCAACAAGATCCCAAAAATTTTTTTCAAATAATCCGAGCGTTTCTTTAGATTGATTTTTTAATGATTGGGCAGTGCTTCGATTAAATTTACATTCCCAACCATGAATTCTATCAACCTTATTTAAAGCTAAAACAAAGGGTGTTTTCTGTTGCTTTAAAATACGAATAGATTCTAATGTCTGTGGTTGACATCCTTCCATTATATCTACTACTAAAATAGCAATATCTGCTAATGCTCCACCTCTACTCCTCAGTGCAGTAAATGAATGGTGACCAGGAGTATCAATAAATAATAATCCAGGAGAATCGAATTTTTTTCCACCAAGTAAATCACCACATACATCATTAAGAAGATCTGAAGGTATCTCTGTTGCACCAATATGTTGTGTAATTCCTCCAGCTTCTCTAGCCATCACAGATGATTGAGAATCAATTCCTAAAGAACGAATATGATCTAAAATACTAGTTTTTCCATGATCCACATGCCCTAAAACGGCAACTATGGGTTGCCTTTGCTTCATCTGATTATCGCTAGTCAAGTACTAAGCCCCCAAACTAAGGTGCCATCATCTACTTTCGTAAACCCATCGCTCACGATGTGGTATCCATTCATTTATTCCGTCTGGAAACCATAATCCTAATTCAAATTCTGCTGTATCTACTCCATCACTGCCATGAACTAAATTATATCCGATATCCATTCCTAAATCTCCCCTTATTGTTCCTGGTGGTGCTTCCCTTCCATTGGTAGGACCTATGATATTTCGTGCTACTGAAATTGCATCCTTACCAGACCAAGCCATTGCAACAACTGGTGAAGAGGTTACAAATTTTATTAATCCAGGATAAAAAGGCCTATCTTTGTGAACTTCATAATGTTTTGATGCTAATTCCTCCGAAGGTGTAAAACTTCTAAGTCCGACTAACCTTAATCCTTTTTTTTCAAAACGGGAAATGATATTTCCAATTAATCCTCTTTGAACTCCATCGGGCTTAATCATTACGAAAGTAGTTTGCATGATATCACTTCCAAAATAAATATCTATTTGATTCCACCTTTAACATAATGACGTGTCCATTTAATCCGTCTAGGGTTTCTATTTAGATTAACCATATTTTTCCTAGCTTTAGAACTTTTAAACCAAAGTACTGTTCCGTCTCTTTTAACGTACATTAAACCAGTCCCAGGTTCAATTTCTTCTCCTGAAAAATTACAAATACGACGTTCTGGCAACTTATCGTCCTCCTAGTTTTCTAGCTTCACGTCCTGTGTCTCGAAGCATCAAGATATCGCCAATTCTAATTGCACCAACTACATTTCTAGTAATAATCCTACCAACATCTCTAGGGTTTGGCGCATCGTTAACTCTAACTTTAACTTGGGTTGCTTCTCCTGTCATACCAGTTCTTGCAACAATTTCTACTACTTCTGCAGGCCAACCCAATTCTTCACTCATGAAATTTCACCTCATTTATTTGCATCTTTTATTTTACCAATTACAGTATCATATTTCTCTTGATTACTTTTTGGTATTTCTAATAAAGCAATAGATGCTGTTTTGACACCCTCTGGTAAACCCGATTCTTTACCTAAATATTCTTGATGTCTAACATACCCAAATGCTATTTCTTTTTCTTCACAGATCATTGGTATATGGGCTAATAATTCTGGAGGATTAACATCTTCAGCCATTATTATTAGCTTAGCAACGCCTCTTTCTGCAGCTTTAGTAACTTCGTTACTTCCTCTACAAATAGCTCCTTCTTTGCAACTTGATACCAAATCAAATATTGCGTCTTCTAAATCTTCTGGTGTTTCAAACTTTACATGCACAGTCACTGGATTCACAACCTCTTGGCACTTGCGCCACGACATGATGGGTATAAACCCAACGCAGGAAAGTGATTATTCAATTTTCCATTAATTCGGCAATTCCCCTACACAAAGCAGATGCTGAAGATACTACAGAACGTGGATTTTTTAGAGAATCAGAAGCTATTACTCCGTCAACAAAATTATCTAATTTTGAAATTGCTCCTCCAGTAAATAATCCGTGAGAACAAGCAGCAAATACGGCTTTTGCACCTTGATCTCTTAGTGCCTCACTAGCCCTACAAATAGTCCCACCAGTTGAAATCATATCATCAACAATTGTTACAATTGCATCATTAACATCCAAGTCTTTCGCTTTATGTACAATTGTATGCGCATCAATTCTGGTTTTTTCCAAATATGAAAATTTACATCCAATAGTTTCTGCAACAAAACTGGCTCTTTCTATGGCTCCTTTATCTGGTGACAAAATAAAATCAGGTTTTATTTTTGATTTTAGATAAGTTGCTATTTCAATCATTGAAGAAGCAAAAGATACTGGGACTGGTAAATTTTCTAAAACCTCGGGCGCATGTAAATCTAAAACAGTAATTCCGTCACATTTTGAAGATAATAACATTCCAATTGCCCTGGCAGAAACTGCCTCTCCTTGGTTAAATCTCTTATCTTGTCTCGAATAACCAAAATAAGGAATTGCTAAAAATATACCTGGACCTGTAGGTTCACAATCAACACCTTTGCCCCTAATATCCTCAAGTTTACCCTCTCTTACATCATTTATTGCTTCTAATAATAAAATTGTCTCAATAATACAACTATCTGGAAATGTGTTTGAAACTAAAACTACAGGTGATGAGCGGATTTTTTCTATACTTCTTTCGGGAACCCTGAAATAACCTTCAGTATCAGGGAAACGCCTTGCTTCTAATGAATGGTGTTCACAGCCTAAAATTTGAGCCATGTCTTCTGCAATATGCTTACAACTACTTCCAGAAACTACCAACAAATTGACTCCCTCAGCCTACCCGAAGAGTATCCTACACTTGGATTTATTTACTGAAAATCTCTATGAATATACAGATAACTTGGGCTAATTAGAATGGGCGAGGCAGGATTTGAACCTGCGGCCTCCCGGTTATCAGCCGGGTGCTCCAGCCAAGCTAAGCTACCCGCCCAAGGCAGTTTGCCCTATCATGAACATTTGATAACAATGACGGTAGAATAATCTCTAAGAAGGACCTCTATTGCTCATGGACTAATGGCAAATGGAAAAGACGCACTTTCTTATGCTTTATCAAAATTCATTTTCTCCTCGGTAGAATTTTCTGACGAGGATTCAAGTAGATTCTGGGAAAAAAATATTGAGGATCTAGATAAGATTTCAATTGACGAGGATATAACTAATCCCGCTCAAAAAGTCAAACTTATATTTGCAGATAATAAATATTATTCAAATGAAAAAACTCCAAAAGTCATAATAATGAACGAAGAGGTTTCAATTAAACATCCTGGTGAAATAATTCTACAAGCATCTTCTGGAGAAGATTGTGCAAGATTACTTTCGATTTCCCATATAATTGCGCAACGTTTTTCTTTACCAATTTATTTGATTTTGACAATAGAATGCCTCAATCAAAATTTAAATTTAAATCCCGAACATATTCCATTTCCTCCAAAATACATAATTCGTGAAAATTCTTGGGAACCAGATGAGATTTATGCAAATCATCCTGCATTAAGTTTCAAAAGAATAGATTATGGAAAAAATAGAGGTCCAAGGGACAAATCAAAGATCTTAGTTATTTCACATGGTAAAAATTCTTTATCAGTAAAAAAAATAATTAGTAATTCAAATGAAAGCATTAGGCATTTAGAAATTCAAACATTAAGACCTATCTCAAAAGAAATTGTAAATCAAGCGATGATGTCTGTTAAAAAAACAATCTCTATTGATGAAACATTTTATTGGCTAGAACAAAACAATTCTATTGAGTCGTTATCTTTAGAACAATTAGCAGAGTTGATTAACTAAATTATTCATCTTCATCCACAAAATTGGGATCATTAATTTGAATATAGCTTGGTAGAGTTAATAATTTACTAATTGTTCTCGATAATACCACTTCATCTAAACTCTCTCTAGTTTTTGCAAAAGCATTAATTGGAATATTAATTCTCTCGGGTAAACCAAAATCTCTCCTGACGCTTGGTCTGGTTTCAACGATTACTCCTCTGTATGTACGTTTCTTCTTTAACAAACCCACAATGACTCCTACTTCATCGCCCTGATTATCTTGAACTGCTCTATCTTCCATCTCATCTGGTGCATATAAATTCTCATCTATACGTACTGTATTTCTCCAACGTCTTTGTAATTCTCTCATTGATTTAGATAATTTAACTGATCCATCATCCATAATGCTGTGAACTAATTCTTTAGAGAGTGGTGCCATCTCAGCTGGTTTCCTCATAAATTCGTCCGCAATATCTGATTCGACAACAATTCTCATAGATCTTACTCTATCTGTATTTGGATGATTTCTTTCTCCAACTATCACTCCAACCTTTGTCTCTCCGACATAAACATCTCTTCTCAATAATTCTTGTATTGTATATTCATTTCTTGCCATTCGCATCCCGTCCTATTTTCTCCTTAGCGCGGTCTTCAATCAATACAGTATATATACTATCCGTAATTATCAATATTTAATTATCTAATTGAAATACGTTTAATAAATATATGAAATCAATTGAAAAATCTAATTTTTAGGCCGATAAAAATATCGTATTAAAATTAATTTTGTTGAGAAATTATTGAGTAAAAAAAAAGATTTCGCAATTGAAAGAATATATAATAACAAGAATTAAAAATCTGAAAAATGTTTATAATTTTTCAATTGAAAATTTAATTTTTCAATTGATTTTTTAATTATCCTGTTAATCTTAATTTGAATCACATATTGAGAATATAGTAAAAAATCAACAAAGGGAATTATTGATGAGTATCTTTCCACTGGATAGGTTTGCTAGGAGATATCTTATGGAGTCTAAAATTTCAAAACTAAAGCACATTAAAGAAAATTCGGGTCAAGCCGATACTATTGGGCTCTCTGAGGAAGTTATTAAAACGTGTTTGGAAACTTTTGAGGATTTGAATGATGCAATTGATGAGGCATATAATACGCACCAAAATTTAACTGAAGAATTTGGTGAAGAATTTATAAAGATGGATGAATCAAAATTAATAAAATCTTTACAGAAAGATTATGTCAATTTCTATTCTGCCCCTACTGTTAATCCATATGTAGCTATAGCAGCAAGAGGCCCCTGGATTATTACCTCAAACGGAGCCGTACTACACGATAATGGCGGCTATGGAATGCTAGGCATGGGGCACGGTCCTGAAAATGTGATTCACTCAATGCAAAAAAATTGGGTTATGGCTAACGTGATGACGCCCTCATTTAGTCAAAAAAGATTAGCCGAGAGATTAAAAATTGAAATTGGCCATACTAGAGGTTCTTGTCCTTTTGAAAGTTTTATTTGTATGAATTCCGGGTCAGAATCAATGACCGTGGGAATGAGAATTTCTGATGTTAACGCTCTAAGAATGACCGGACCAGGCGGAAGACATGAAGGAAAAAACACTCAAATGATAGCCATTGAAAAAGCGTTTCATGGCAGGACAGATCGTCCCGCACAAATATCACATTCGTGCAAAGACGGATATGATCGTAATTTGAAAACATTTCAAAATAGAGAGAATCTGAAGTTAATACCTGCAAATAACATAGAAGCTCTAAAAAAAGCGTTTGAACAAGCAGATGCTGACGGCGTCTTTATTGAATTATTAGCAATTGAACCCGTACAAGGAGAAGGTGCGCCTGGAGTCTGTATCGATAGAGCATTTTATGACGAAGCAAGACGCCTCACAACAGAGCATGGATCTATGCTAATCATAGATTCCGTACAAGCTGGATTAAGGGGTCAAGGATGCCTAAGTATTGTAGATTATGAAGGATTTCAAGATGCTGAAGCACCAGATATGGAAGCTTGGTCTAAAGCAATTAATGCAGGTCAATACCCTCTTTCAGTAGTTGGGATGACTAAAAAATCTGCAGAATTATACGTAACAGGAATCTATGGGAATACGATGACTACAAATCCGCGCGCACTCGAAACTGCAGTCGCGGTACTGGAGAGTATCACTCCCGAACTTAGACAGAATATTCGTGAAAGAGGTAAGGAGTTAAAAAATAAGCTTGAGAAATTAATGGGTGATTTTCCAGAGTCCATTTTGTCAGTTGAAGGCACAGGTCTTCTTGTTTGTGCAGAACTTCATCCTGAAAAATTGCCCGTAATTGGATTTGGATGTGTCGAAGAATGGTGTCGATTGAATGGACTTGGTGTAATACATGGTGGTGAAAATGCACTACGTTTTACACCTAGATTTGGAATTACTTCTTCTGAAATCGATATAATTATTGATATAGTTAGAAAGGCTTTGATTCATTTCGAATAAGCTAGAATAATTTAAATTTTACACGAAATCATACAGTATCTTATATGCTGAATATTCTAGCCTAGTGTAATGTACAAATTCGAACATGAAACCTTTGTAGATGAAAATGTTGAAAATACCTTTTCTTGGTTTGAGCATGAAGGTTCATTCAGAAGGTTAATGCCGCCCTGGGAAGTTCTAGAAGAAGTCAGGGCAGACGAATCTATTGAAGAAGGTTCGATAAGAATCTTTAAAATTCCATTCGGACCATTCAAAATGAAATGGGTTGCTGAGCATACAGTCTATGACCCACCTAATCAATTCAAAGATATAATGCTGAAAGGGCCATTTTGGAGATGGGAACATGTGCACAATTTTATTCCTAAGGATAATGGAACTTTAGTAAAGGATTCTGTAGAATATCAAGTTCCATTTGGCGCCTTTGGATATTTTTTTGCTGGAAGGGACGTTAAGAATAGAATTAAAAAAATGTTCAAATCGAGAGAACTTAGACTTAAACGAGATCTAGAAAATCATAAAAAATTCAATACTGAAAAACGGAAAAAAATCTTAATTGCAGGATCCTCTGGAATGATTGGTAGCCAATTAGTGGCATTTTTTGATACTGGAGGTCATGATGTTTGGAGGTTGGTTAGAAGAGAGATTAAACCTGATTCCAATGAAATTAAATGGGACCCAGATAACGATGTCTTAGATCCGGATTCAATCGAGGGTTTCGATGCAATAATTCATCTTGGAGGTGCTGGAATTGGAGATAAACGTTGGACTAAAAAAAGAAAAATCTTAATTCAAAAATCAAGAGAAAAATCGACTACTCTATTATCCGACACAATAAGTAATTTAAAGAAAAAGCCAGAAGTATTTTTGGTTGCTAGTGCTATTGGTTATTATGGCAACAGAGGAGATGAAGAATTAACTGAAGAAAGTAAGCCTGGTGAAGGGTTCCTTACCGAAACGGTGTTAGCATGGGAAAAATATGCTAAATCAGCAAAAGATGCGGGTGTGAGAGTAATCAATATTCGAACTGGGATTGTATTATCTGCAACAGGTGGAGCCTTACAGAGAATGTTATTACCTTGGAAATTAGGTGCTGGTGGATCTATTGGAGGAGGGAAACAATGGATGTCATGGATTTCTTTAGATGACCAAATATTCGCAATAAATCATCTCATCATGAATAAAGAATGTAATGGAGCATACAATTTAACTTCAACCAACCCCGTAAGACAAAAAGAATTTTCAAGAACATTAGGTAAAGTCCTCTGGAGACCTGCATTTGCACCAATTCCTAAATTTCCAATGAGAATATTATTTGGTGAATTAGCTGGACCACTGCTATTTGAAGGTCAAAAAGTCATACCTGAAAAATTAATTCAATCTGGATTTAAATTTACTCATGAAAATCTTGAAGATGCACTAAGAGATTGTTTAGGGAAATGGAGATAAAATGATCCAAAAAAATATTTCATTTTCTGGCGATACTAACTTTCTCAAAGATTTAATTAAAAACAGAATTACCGATAGAATGTTACATAAAATTACAGAAAATTCTAAACAATCATTAACTATTCATTTTGAAACTGGCAATTATTTAAAAAATGAAATTAACATACCTTCAATTATTGTTAGACCGTGGCATAAACAAATTATTCCATTTGCATTAGATAATTGTATAGAACTACATATCAGAGACTTATTGTGTATTGATTCAGAAGGCGAATGGGGTCCAAAAGATATTTCTGATTGGATTGATACTCTTGAAACTAATAATACGTTAAATTTAGAAAAATATCCAGTAAGGTTTTGGACTTCTAAAAGCGATATTATCACACTAATTGAAACTCTAATTGAAATTCCCGAAATACCAACTTTAGTTACTGAAGTTTGTGGAAGGAGGCCATGGTTCGCAAATGATACATTTTCAGAATTGAAAATGTTATGGAGAAGAATAAATAATTCTAAATTAAATCAGATTGATATTATTGATTTAGAAGTAAAAGAAATTCAAAACAGCAGTACAAACTACGACTATAGTACCCCCAATCTCTCTGATTTACATAATCTATTAAAGATACAAAATGGAAAAGGTTGGGTTACTAACACACCGATAAGAATTTCTTTAATGGAATGTCTAGAAGAGATCATCAAATTTTAAAATAAAATTATCCACAATAATGATAATGGAAAGTAATGAGGATTTATTACGGGGGAGTAATAATGTCGGATCTTATAGTAAATAATTTATATATATTTTCAATTAGTCTGATTGCAGGATTTGCTATAGCAAAATATCTTACTGGTAAAACTCCTCAAATTAAGATATATATTTTTCACATTCATCATTGGATTTGGGCAACAACAATTTTGATTTTTCTATTCTTTTGGGATCAAACCCAAGTTTGGATGATTGGAATTGTTACTGGAGTTGCACTAGAAGGGTTAACTTACGATGATTGGTCAATTTTTATCAAAGAAGATTAAGTCGGTTTAAATTTTTTAATAATAATCTGTGAAAATGATGCACCCCAGTTTCTTTTTCGAGTGAATAACGGCCTCTTTCATAAGATTGTGAACGTACTCCCCTTTGAACAGATTCAACTATATATTGATCTTCTTCCTCAACTTTATCTAAATCGCCACCTGCTCCTTTAGAAATTAAATCCTGATTTTTCACATAACCTCGATAAATTATTTTTGAATTACCAGAGTCCAAAGGAACTACTATATTCACAGATAATCCCCAAGGATAAAAATTAAACATCATATTAGGATATATCCAAAAATAATATGCTGCAATATTGCTACCATAATCGCTTGATTCCTTAGGCAAATCAAAACATACTTCTCCTGGTTTAGAGTAGCCAATCTGTAATACACCATTAGAAAATAATTCTGTTTTGTAAGAGTCATTTTCAATAACATTATTCAAATCTCCATGTACAAAAGGAATATGAAATCCTTCTAAATAATTATCAACATACAATGCCCAATTTGCCTTGACATGGTGCATTCTATCTTTATTAGAGTCATATTTGAATTTTTCAACATCCATCCAGCCAATTCTATTCTCTAAAAAATTGATAAATTCGTCAAAATTTTGCTGACTATTATTTACAAAAAGTAAGTTCTTCCAATTCTTCAATTCAAATTTGTCCAAATTATCTTTATCTGAGGGGAAATCTTTAACATTTTCAAATTTAGGCATATTTTTTAATTGACCTTTCAAATCGAAAGTACGGCCATGATATGGGCATTGTATTCGTGATTTTTGACATTTTTCGCCTACCAATAACATCGCTCTATGTGTACATACATTAGAAATACAATTATAATTTTCATCTTTAGTTAATATCAATTCGTCATTAATTATATCTCCCATTCTTTCTAGTGGAATAATATTAACATCATCAAATTCTGAACTATGTACAGCAAAATGCCAATGATTTGAAAATGATGTCTTTATTTTTTCAAATAGTTCGGGATTAGTATAATAATCTGAATGTAAAGTAAATGCTCGAGATATATCTTCATCAACATAATCTCTCGCCATATTACGTGTAGAAAGTCTTGTAATAAATAATCAACTAATGGCAGGAAACCCCGTATTTTTTCAATCTCCAGTAGTTGTATGGCCATGGAGTCACAAACCCGGCGATCAGCATTGGAATAATGACTTCTGGCGTCAACATTGCACCACCTGTCAATACTACATCTGTAATGTTCATCGCAGCTTCCATCGCTACCATCGAAATAAATGACATCCCCATAGCTGTGCGCAATGAATCTTTAAAAGGAAGCTGTTTGAGTAAAATTACAGTTTCTAGAGCGATAGAAGTAAGAAGACCATTCATAATTGCAAGCATCATTATTGCCATAGTAGACCATCCTGAATCCGTCCAAATAAATTGGAAAAACGCTATTGTTCCAAAGTCTCCAATACTACAACCAATTAAGCACCACATCGTATTTCTAGCACTTTGATTCCAAACTGATTTATCAGACCAATCAAAACTACTATTACCGATTGAATATCCCGATAAAGTTACAATTTCTTCTAACTTTAAATTTGTAATTTCTTCTGAATGTTCTATTTTGGCAATTCTAGAAACATGTGAGACTTCGGCACTAGTTATTCCGCTTTCATTCAAGAAATTTTTAGTTAATTTGGAAGAACAGCCGTCGCACGTCATCCCATCTACGTACAATTGAGTAGTTGCCATAACGCTTCTAACAATTCAACCATAATAAATTTACAAGTTTTCATGATAGTGTCTAAAAATGATTACATGTCCGAATCACATTATGTATAATCCATTTGACAAATTTACTGAAGCTTCGGTAAAAAAACCAATCACTGCAATACTTATCTTCATTTTGATATTTTTTGGTGGTATTTTCTTAATGGTGAATTATATCAGTGCTGATGTATCTCGTTCATCATTTTATCCAGATAATAAAGTTACAAGATTATTGACTGAGATTGATGAAGAATATAATGAGCAAGATCTTGACTTATTAAGAGCATTGACACCATTGGAACCAAATGGATTAGATAACCCATTAAATTGGGAAAAACTAGCAAAAGTTGAATCAATAATGATTAGTGATAACTCTTCATTAAAATTCCAAGAGCCAATATTTGGTGGTCAATCTGTAGCTGGCCCAGCTAGTCTAGCAATGATTTACTCAACAGTTGTATATCCAGAAGAAACTGAACTATGGATTAATGAAACGATGATTACTTTTGATTCCTTCCTTGAAACATTAGAAAATGGAAATAATACTGAAATTAATGATTCTATGAACAAATCTATTGAGATGGTAAATTCAATACCTTTACCTCCAGAAATTACTCCTGATTCACTTAATTCTTGGAATGTAAGCAATACGAATTGGATTGGCCCATTAATAAATGGAGAGAATTCAACACAATTACTTTCCGATTTTGATGAATATTTATCATCAATAAATTTGTTAGTAAATAATAATTCAGTAAGTCCTGAAATTGAACAAAAATGGATTTACAGCGTATCTTTAGAAATTAGAATAAAATTAAACATATTAAATGTAATTCAAGAAATTGATTACGCTGGTTCAGTACTGGGTTCTATTCCAACGTATGACGAAAAAGGCTCTGAAATCGAATATAACCAACGATCTACATCTGCGACAATTGGCGTAATTAGTCTAGCAATCTCAACTTCCGATTTAACTACAGAAGAAATTGTCGAAATTTCAAAATCTTTGGAGAAAAATCTTACAAGTGAACTTTCATTAAATGAAGATTCAAAAATTATTATTTTCGGTTTTAATCGTTTCACTGAAGCTTCTGCAAGTGCATCAAGTAAAGAAAGTCCGATGCTTACTAGCTTGGCAATATTATTACTGGGACTTATTTTATGGACTAGATTTCGTTCAATTAGAGAAACTATGATGGTAATAACATGTACTGCACTTACAATTCCAATTACTTTTGGTGTGGCTTCATTCTTATTCAAAGTAACATTTAATCCTGCCATGTTCTCGATACCAGTTCTTGTACTGGCAATAGGTGTAGACTATGGATTACATGTTGTAGCTAGGTACAGAGAAGAAGCCGTTCAAGAAGCTAGAAAAATGGGTATTGATGAACATTCTCAACCTCTTTCTGTTCTTGAAAAAACTAGTAGACAAAAAGCGATTTTGAATGGGTCGTTGCTTACTTCTGCAGCGTTAATTGTGGCGATTACCACTGATGTTGTAGGTTTCATGTCATTCAATATTAGTAATCAAAAATTCTTACGTGACTTTGGAACTACGATTGCAATTGGACTATTGTTTGTATATCTTTCATCAATAACTGTTTTACCTGCATTATTATCACTTATTCCGCCTAAATCTAAAACTCTAATAACTAGAAAGCCTTTTCCAATTTCAAATATACAATCAATTGAAGAAACAAGTTTTTCAAAATTTATTGGTAACGTTGTAGAGAAAAAAGCAAGAGTTGTGTGGATAATTGTGATACTAATGACAATACCCATGATTTGGGGGATGACATTACTTAAACCAGGATTTGATTCTCGGGATCAACTTGTAGAAGATGAAGAAGGCGTCGTAGGAGCATTTGTTACATTAAATGATCAATTTGCTTCTAGTCCAAGTCCTATTTATTTTATCATCGATTCAAAAGATTCTACTGTCTTATCTCCTGACGGTTTAGAAGCATATTATGATGCAATGAGACTTTTAGAAAATGATGATAAAATTAGTGATGATATTACAAGCCTATGGACTGAATTAGCTAAGTATTCAATTAATGCTGAAAATTCTACTTTTTCAGAATTATTAACTAGAATTGAAGCGAAAGAAAGCGCTGCATTTACTGAATTAAGGACTTGGGTTTTAGAAAGTGAAGAAGGAGTTGAGCTTGCTTCCCCTTACCTTAGTAATAATCAAAAACAAATGGTAATTAGATTTCAAGCCGCTATATTAGATTGGGAGGCTTCAGTAGAACTTGAAGAAAATTTAAAGAATAAATTAAGTGAACTACCAAATGAAAATTTTACATACGCATTTACTGGAGATGATTTAATTGTTGGAATGGTAACAGAAGAAATTTCTACAAATTCAGTAGTTTCGACTGTGATAGTTTCTATCATAATTTTAATCATGTTAATTATAATTAATTTCTTGGATAATAAAGATCCAATAAGAGGGATTGTAATGGCTTTGCCATTATTTGTGGTAGTTTGTTGGGTTTATGGAATGCTTGGGCTCTTTGGATTCTTATTAAATGCTCAAGTCGTGACAATTGGTGCATTAACACTCGGATTAGGTGTTGATTATTCTGTTCACTTTGCTACAAGAATGGAAGAAGAGGCGGAATTAAATCCAAATGGTACTATTGCTGAATGGACAAGTAAAACTGTTAGTACAACAGGAAGAGCAATGGGTGCTGCCGCATTAACTACTGCTGGTGGCTTCTCTGTGTTACTTCTTTCCTCATTAGAACCATTGAAACTAATGGGAATTTCATTTGCAATAGCTATTTCAATGGCATTAATCTCATCATTAACACTATTACCAACACTCCTAGGTCCAAGACTAAAACTGCATTCTGAACAAGAATAGCGCAACAAGAAGTCTATCAATTAGACTCTTGTCGGCTATTCATGTCCATTGACCCGAATAGTTTTGACGAGCCAGTTAGGGATTATATTTTCGATAAAACAGAATCTGTTAATGATTTAATTGAAGCAATGGCTAAGGCAGGAGGATTTACGGCTACAAAGCTTGCTCGAGCGAAGGATTTGTTAAAATTACAATTTGAAAAATTAGAACAATCTAATTACGATTCAAAAAAATGTCTTAATTGGATTTCATTTCCTGCTTGTCTCTGTGCTACTGGTACTCGTGGATTTTTCGTGGAAGCCTTAAAACAAAAAAAATTCAATGTTGTTTCGACTACTTGTGGTACGCTAGATCATGATATTGCTAGAACTCATAAGGATTATTTACATGGAGAATTTGAATTAGACGATATTGAATTGGGAGAATATGGATTGAATAGACTTGGAAATGTAATAGTACCAAATTCATCATATGGAGAAATTATTGAAAATATTGTTTTACCCGCTTTAGAAGATATTCGAAAAGAAAGAATGGAGCAAACAGGTTTAACTGGTACTGAACTATGGAAAGGTTTTGGAACTGTAGAGTTATGTTGGGAACTCGGAAATAGAGTATGTGATGAAAATTCATTACTATTTTGGGCTGCAAAACATGAAATTCCAATTGTAATTCCTGGAATTACTGATGGTAGCATCGGTGCACAATTATTTATGTTTAGACAAAAATATCCCGATTTTTGGATAGATATTCTAGCAGACGAACAAAGAATGTCAGATCTTACATGGGTTGCTGAATCAAGTAATGCATTAATGGTTGGGGGAGGTATTTCAAAACATCATGTAATTTGGTGGAATCAATACCGAGGTGGACTTGATAATGCAGTATATATCACAACTGCACCTGAATTTGATGGTTCACTTTCTGGTGCTAGGTTACGTGAAGCAATATCATGGGGTAAAATGCGTCCTGAAGCACCAAATATCTGCGTAGAAGGGGATGCTAGTATTCTTTTACCAATTTTAGGGTCTTCGCTATTCAATTAAAATTTTTATTAGGTTGAATAATTACTTTCAAAACTATTTTTGAAAATGCAACAATCAAAAATACTATAGCTGCAATTAAGGCAATTGTTGAACCGCTACCTGTATTTTCTTCAGCAGAAAAATAAAGCCCTAAAATTACAATTAAAATACCAAATAACTGAGAGTAAAGAATACATGAGCGGAAGCTCTTACCAATTAGTTGAGCTGTTGCAGAAGGGGTAATCAAAATAGCAGTAACCAATAATACACCAACAATCTGTATCATACTCAATACAACTAAACCTACAAGAGTAGCAAAATAAATAGAAATTAAAGATACTGGAATTCCTTGAACTCTTGCTGCAATAGGATCAATAGATATTGCTAACAAGCTTTGATAAAGAAATGAAATCGAAAATAGAGTAAGTATGGCAACAAGTAAAATAAAGTTAAAACTGGACTCGTCAATTAACAATAAATCTCCAAATAAATAACTTTCAATATCTGCATAAGAAGCACCTCCCTCTCTTCTTAAAATTACAAGACCAAGACCCAGCATTCCAGTCAAGAAAATAGCTATTGAAGCGTCTCCTGTAAGTATTTTTTTGGCCGAAAGATACTCAATGGCTACCGAAGCAAATATTGTGAAAGCTAATGCATACCAAAATGGGGCAATACCTCCAAGAACGATTCCTACGGAATATGCTCCAAATGATACGTGTGATAACCCGTCTCCAATTAAAGAAAAATTTCGAACCATTAGAAATGTACCTAAAAGACCTGCCATCATACTAACAATTAATGAAGCAATTAAAGCACGTTGGAATATTTTCGAAGTAAAGTAATAAGGGAAAAATTCCCCAGGAATTATCGATAAATATTTGTTATCTCCTAAGGGTATTCTTACTGATCCAACAAATTCAAGAATGGGACCTGCTAAATCGATTGTTATGTTGCCAAATGGAATATAATAAAACATCATTAAAAATGATACAAAAAATATGACATTAATTATTAATTTTACTTTTTGAGGTAAACTTTCCCATGAATCCGTCAATTTCATTTTGAATCACCTTTCTTTGCTGGAACTATTGTTATGGTATCTAAATTAGACTGTTTAATCTCATTATTAATTTGAGTTAGATTTTCATGAGTAGCATCAATTCCTCTTAATTCTGCAAGTTCAGATAACTCTGGAAAATCCGAGTTAGAACCATCATAACGTATTGTTTCTTCAAGATAGATCATACGATGTACTGTCTGCTTAATTGTAGATAAATCATGTGAAATCATAATAATTGTTTTATTTTCTTCATGACATAAACTATCAAGTAGTTTCAATAATGAATTTCGAGATTCTCTATCAACACCAACCATTGGTTCGTCCATAAGTATTATCTCTGCTTCTGATACTAACGCTTTGGCAATTAATGCACGTTGTCTTTGCCCCCCTGATAAACTTGATATGGGAGTATTCGCAACATCTTCAAGGCCTACAAGTTGTAATGTTTTTTCAACAAGAGAGTGATTTTTTTTCCAAAAATGAAGGAAGTTTGCTCTTTTTAGAGTCCCTAATTTAACTAATTCTCTAACTGTTATTCTCACATTATTTGGAAGATTTAGAGAAGTTTGTGGCACCCAACTAATCTTACCAATTACATTTTTTGATATNGGTTGATGACCATAAATTTTGATTGAACCAGTTTCCGGCTTCAAAATACCAAGAATTGTAAGAATTAATGTACTTTTACCTCCACCATTAGGTCCAACAATTCCTATAAATTCACCGCACGAAATTGACAAATTTATATCATGAATTACTTGAGTTCCTGAGCGCATTACAGATAAATCTGTGATTTCAACAACTTGAGTGTCACAATTGATATTTTGATTTGTCATCAATATATCACTTCATTATTATTTTTAGATTTTAATTAATTTATTAATTCTAACTCTATTATGAAATAATTACGCAGTACAACCAAGTCCTAATTTCAAATTTTCAAGATTTTTCTGCATTAATGATAGATAATTATCACTACTATCTGATTGACCATCACTACCATCAGTAGGCGCCATTTCCATTGTGTAGAGATAAAGAACTTGTACTCCAGTCTCATCAACAATATTTTGTACTGAAGAAGGATCTGTATACTCTTCAACAAATATTACTGTTATATTCTTTTCATCAATTTTTCCTATAACCTTAGCNATATCCTCTAAAGTAGGTTCTCCTTCTGGATCAAGTCCATGTACTGTGACAAATTCAATATTATATCGTTGTGAAAGATATGAATATGCATTATGATTAGCAGCTACTGTCCTAGTTGAACAATCACTAGAACTACCAAATGCTGTATTGAAATCTAAATGTAACAGAGTAAGTGAACGTATGTAATCATTAGCATTATCATTGAAAATTTCTTCACCTTCTGGATATAAGTCCACTAGAGTATCACGTACGAGTTTAAGTTGCTCCATGAATGCTAGTGGATCTAACCAACTGTGAGGATCGTAATCAAAGGCATTTTCACCCTCCTCAGAAACAATTGTTGTATCAGAATCGCTGTGGTCACTGTGGTCACTGTGGTCACTGTGGTCACTGTGGTCACTGTGGTCACTGTGGTCACTGTGGTCACTGTGCNTCACTGNNNTCATCAAAATAAATATTGAAATCCCTGACGGGACTAAAAACCCATAATCACCTTCATTCTCAATATTGATTGTTAAGTATCCACGTGTTCCATCATTCAGTTCTTCGTGGTCATCGTGTCCTGAATGATCATCGTGTCCTGAATGGCCATCGTGGTCATCATGACGTTCGCATTCCCAAGAATTGTTTACTAATTCAACACATTCGTCTTCATCGTAACCATCGGTGTTGCTAACGTTACCATCATCGTCCAACCACTCATTCATCCAGCATTCGTAATAGCCATCATTAGGATCGATGGAGGTAGCGTTAACAATACAACCGTCATAGAATACTGAGTCTTCCATATCTTCAAATTCTCCTACTCCGTGAATGAATCCTTCGAGTTCATTGACGTCTAGGAATCCATCCATGTTTATATCGCTCTCATTGAAAATTTCCATCAAAGCTGACATCTCGTCTTGACCGTCTTCACCGTCTTGACTATCTTCCCATGAAACCCAGAATTCATCCCATGATAAATTTCCATCATTATTTGTATCATAGAGTTCTAGAAGGGTCTCAGCAGTCAGGGTTTCGTCATCGTGGTCATCGTGACCTGAATGGTCACTGTGATCACCGTGATCTGAATGGTCATCATGATCATCGTGTCCTGAATGGTCATCATGATTATCACTCCCATCTGATGAAACACAAGTCAACATATCTCCATCATCCCAGTCATATCCTTCATCACACATACAATGTGGACCGATAGAGCCCATTTCTTCCATCATTTCTCCGTGGCCATTACATTCATCGTCACCGTGATCGCTGTGATTCCCATGATCATGATGGTGATGAGCATGTCCTCCAAGCATTTTTAGTGCCACTAAATCGAATTGATTCATCCCAACTAATTCTGTTTCAAATTCTACAGTATATTCTCCATCTTCTAAA
>NZRR01000037.1 GCA_002696315.1 Methanobacteriota archaeon
TTCGAATCTCTCTATTGGCTCCAAAATTACTGCCTCAGAGTATTAAATCCCTACTCCTTTTATTTATTAGAAAGAAAAATATATGTCATGGTTAATACAACCTCAAAAATTGGTTTAGGTTTATTGCTTGGCTCAATACTCATGATTTTTCTTGGTATATTCTCTATCAGTACTGCGCTAAATAATTTTGAACAAAATAGTGACAGTATAAATTGTCAAGACAGTCAACCCGGAAATTATAGATTCGATGGGATTAGTTGTGAGGATCAAGGAGATTTGGGATTTACATCTTGTTGCGGAGGAATCATTCTAATTCTAATTGGCATTGGCATTGGAATAGGTGGTATTGTAGGCCTATTCGGCGGTGCTATCAGTGGAGATAAAAAAGTAATAATTATTCAAAATGAAACTCCTAAAAAATAATCAAAAAAATCTCTAAAAAATATATAAAATGTAATGCGACTCACTTTGATCTCGATTATATTCCGATAGGGACGTTATGTTTTGTCTCATTCCAATAACGAGAATATACTGACTTCATTAAAGCTAATATACCCCAGTTTCCATCAGTTTTAATATAATTTAATTTTCTCAATATCATAATTAAAGTTCCAGAAATAATACAAAGAATAGGAATCAAAAATAGTACTAACATTACGCCTATAGTGTATACGAATCTAAAAATACCATATCCATTCATTACTGAGATTATAAAAATTATTAGAAACAATACCATAAAAGTATTCCATATAGATTCTGCCATTTCATCTAATTTCAAAACCTTCAATTCTTTTTCTTCCACAAATAGCGTATTCTAGACTTACATATGTGCCTTTCTGAAAATATATAGGGATATTAATTTAACATTAAGTGATTAGTCCCCTAATTTAAACTGGTAATCATGCAATATCTAAGAATAAATTTTATTTTTTCAGGTTGGATCTGTTTAATCTTAGGAACAGGTGTTGTTTTCTCCGATATAGATGGTATGCTTTCAGTAGTAGGCACAACAATGTCACTATTTGGATTAGCATTAATTCTTCTAGGAATCAGTTCAAAACAACAGCCAATGACTTCTAAGCAAATTTCTACTTGGAGACCTTCTAAAGAAGATTTAGATGATTCATTAACCTCAAATTTTGATGATAAAAAAGTGAAATATAGAATTGATACCACTCTTGATGAACCAATTCAAACAAGTATACTTTGTGGAAATTGTTCTGAGATTACTATTGTTGAAAGTACAAAACCTAAAGCATTCAAATGTCCAATCTGTGAATTACAACTTTGGGAAGAGGAAGAATGAGTAAAAATAGCCTAAATTAAATTAAAAATTGTAAAATATCAATAATAAGGGGCTACAGGAATGAGCATGGCAGTTGAATTAAATAATCCTGAAAAGAGAATGTTAGGGGTTATGCAATCTAATGAAAATGAAGATTGGACTGTTCAAAAATTATGTAATTTGACTAAATTTGAAGATCAAGCAATTATCGTAGGTGCTGGCATAGGTTTAGTAGAAAAAGGTTTAGCAATTGGTTTTGAAAATAAGAAGACATTTTGGACATTAGGTAATGAAGGCATTAAAGCAAATTCTGAAGGACTTTTAGAAATCAAATTATGGGAATGGCTACAATCATCTTCAGATACCTCTATGAAATCATTACAAACTTCATCTGTTGTAGAAAAACATGAAATTGGTATTGGTATTGGTTTATTAAAATCTTTAGGAGTAACTCTAGAAAGTAGTAATTTAATAATTCCTGAAGATAAAGTGTTAATTGATGAAAAACTAAAGGATAGGAGATTATTCTTAGAAAAAGTTGGATTTTCAGAAAAAGGGATTTTAGAAGAAGAGTTAGATAACGATTTATTGAATCATTTTAGAAATAGGAAAAGTCTACTGATATCTTTAGAAGAAGTTTCTAGAACCTGGAAAATTACAAATGAAGGAATGAAAATTAGTTCTGAAGATTTGGAAGAAAAAATAATGATTGCAGAGATTACTCCAGAATTACTTCAAGGAAGTTCATGGCAAAATGCGGAATTTAAACCCTATGACGTTAGCCTTGAATCATCAACTCCACTTACAGGAAAACCACATCCCATGCAGTCCTTAATCGAAAGAATTAGATCTATTTTCTTGGAAATGGGATTCACAGAAATAGATGGAGATTACGTACAAACTGCAGGATGGAATATGGATGCGTTATTCATACCTCAAGATCATCCTGCAAGAGAAATGCAAGATACGTTCTATCTTAGCAATCCAGAAAGTATTCAAATTGATGAAAATAGATTAGAGCAATGGAAAAAAATCCATGAACATGGAGGAGATACAGGAAGTATTGGTTGGGGAGGAGAATTTTCTAATGATATCGCTCAAAGAGGATTACTTAGAACTCATACAACAGTAAATACGGTAAAATATATTTCAGAAAATCCAAATAAACCTTGTCGTGTTTTCGGAATTGGTAGAGTATTTAGAAATGAAAGTATTGATCGAACTCACCTCCCAGAATTTCATCAAATTGAAGGTATAATAATGGAACCTGGAGCAAATCTACCAATGCTAGTAACTACCTTGAAAACATTTTATGAAAAAATGGGTTATCCTGAAGTTAGAGTTAGACCCGCTTACTTCCCATATACCGAACCAAGTCTAGAAGTTGAGGTGAAATGGCGTGGACAATGGTTAGAATTAGGAGGTGCTGGAATTTTTAGACCTGAGGTAACCGAACCACTTGGCTGTTCATCTCCAGTACTAGCTTGGGGAATGGGATTGGAAAGACTTGCAATGTTAGTTCTAGGACTAGATGACATCAGACAGCTTTACATTTCTGATTTAGAATGGTTAAAATCTCAACCAGTTTTGTGATATCATGCAAATTCAAAGTCCTAATTCAATTAGTATTCCTTTAGGCTCTCAAATTAAAAAAGAACCCTCAAAATGGTGGGCATGGAGTTTAGCAATAATTATCCTTCTATGGAGTTTGTTTAGTGCTTTGGCCGCTGCAGGAAATTATTACTTTGCAAATTCAGGATTTATTGACGATGTTGTGTCACAAGCAAAAGAAGACATAGGACCATATCCAGAAAACGGAACAAGTTTCGAACAAAATGAATGGAATGAAACAAATGATTTTCTGAATCTATTAGATGATGATTTAACTTCTATTTATCAACCTGATTTACAACTTCAATTTAGTTTAATAGTACTTTTAGCTGGGTTTATAGCATCTTTTTTACTATTCTCAAGGGATCCAAATGGGTTTAAAGCCGCAGGAGTGTGGTTAGGATTAGTTGCGATAACAGGAACAATTATGCAAATTATCACATTAACAAAGATGGGTGATTTTTATGAGGAAATACCAGGAATTGATTCTTCTTTGATGACTGGAATAGCAACAGGATTTAGTATTGGGGCTTCATTAACATGTTATCTTACTGTTTTTGCTTTTATTTATATAGCCGCAAAAAGAAGTAGTGATAAAGAAGAAAATATTGTAGAAAGCGGATTTCATAAAGTATGAACTAAGGAAAAGTAACTATTAACCCCCTACTAATCCAATTTAATATGACACAAGGACAAGTACAACTTGTAGTATCAAATACAGAAACCATTCCTGGAATGACAATTGTTCAATCATTGGGATTAGCTACTGGTTCAACAGTTAGAGCGAAACATATAGGAAAAGATATTTTTGCAGGATTCAAGAATATTATTGGTGGAGAATTGAAAGCATATACCGAATTACTTACTGAAGCTAGAAATGAAGCATTGAATAGAATGTTAGCTGATGCTGCAGCTAGAGGTGCAAATGGTGTAGTAAATGTAAGATTTGCAACTTCATCTGTAGCAGGTGGAGCAGCAGAATTATTTGCTTACGGGACAGCAGTAGTAGTTCAATAAGGGTGATTTAATGGCTGAAGTAGCAAATGATGGCGACATATTAGGGTTGTTTCTTGCTATTGGTATACCATTATTCTTAACATTTGGTCCAATTGCTTTCTCGGCTATTTTTGGTTCATATTACCAAAAAGGGAAGATGGATAAATTACTTGAACGGGAAAAACAAACGGGAAGAGATCCTGTAAGTAATTTAAGTAATCCAGTTGGTGATAAAAAAATTCATTCTTCATCATTAATGTGGGAATCAGTTGTAATTGGACCAAGTTGGTGGCAAATGTTACTTGGATGGATTGGCTCAATATTTGGTGGAAGATTAAATGCATTTACAGACATTTATGATTGGGCTAGAAGAGAAGCTCTTCAAAGACTTAGAGAGAAAGTAATTTCTTCCAATTTTGATGATGTAATTAATCTACGAATTGAAACATCAATGATGTCAAGTACAAGCAGAGGTAAAGATCGAACTGCTGCAATGGAAATTGTAGCGTATGGTACAGCAATAAAATATGAATGATATAGAAAATATATCGTATTTATTAATATGGTACTTTCACAGAGAATAAGATATGCGACTACTTTTCGTATGTGTTGGAAATTCTTGTCGTTCACAAATGGCAGAAGGAATTGCAAAAAGTTTAGGATTTGAGGCTTCTAGTGCTGGAACTCATCCTGCAAAGAAAGTGAGTGAAAATGCAATTAAAATTTTAAAATCTAAGGGAATAAAAACTGAAGAACTTCATCCAAAATTAATCGATGATATAGATTGGGAATCATTTGATCTAATTATTTCAATGGGTTGTGGCGTTAATTGCCCGATGATTAGAATTGATCAAGATTGGAATCTTGATGACCCAGTGGGAAAATCATTAGAGGTTTTTGAAATATGTGCTGAAAAAATTGAAGAGAATATCAAAAAGTTGCAAATTCAATAACTAAAATTAATCACTTTTAATCTCTTTATTTTCTAAAGATCATACGGATTTCTAAAAATCATATTATTCGCAAGAAAACTCTTTTTAGGTTTTTACATAGGAGAGTATGAATTTTGATATGTCTTCCGAAGTCAAAGATAACGGTCTAAAAGAAGAGACCACGGTAGTTACTCCTCTAGAATCAGAAGATGGCTCTTTTTTGATTGGTTTCATATTTCCTGTATTTCTTCCTGTTTTATTCATCATTTTATTCTTATTTAGCGAAGGTACAGATCTAGGAGAACATCGTTTAATTGATATGTTCATGTTCATAGATTTGGGAATGTTTTCAATATTAGGGTTACTCTGTACGCTCCCATTATGGCCTATCCTTGGATTTGGTATGGCTTCGAGCATTGAATTTACACAAAAAACACGTAATGGTGCATGGTTTTCTGCCATAATTGGTTTGATTTTAGGAACTATACTCTTCTTCTATTTGTTATCTATTGTGGGTAAGCAATACTAATTCACACTATTGTTCATTAGAGAAAATGGTGGACGCTGGGGGATTTGAACCCCCGGCCGCCTGGTTGCAAACCAGGCGCTCTTCCAAGCTGAGCTAAGCGCCCGTTATTGAACAGCGGACAACTTCGCCTTCTTTACACATTACCCTTAAAATTTAATTTTCAGTCGCTTCTCCAACCTGCTTTAAAGCCAGTCCTAACACTTTTAATAATCCTCTTAAAGTTACTTCACTAATATTAGCAACTTCACAAATTTCTGCTTGAGTTCTGGTATTTCCTCTCATTTTAGCCGCATTGTACATTAATGCACCAGCAACACCGGATGGTTTCTTACCTTGCCAATAATCTAAGTTTTTTACTTTCGACCAGATATAATTCGCCTCTTCTAAAACTGCTGGAGGTAGTTGTAGGTTACTATGATACAAACTAAGATATTCTTCTGGTCCTGTAATATGATGTAAACCTAACATTCTTGTTGCATATCTGATAATTCTTTTCAACTCTTTTTCTTTTACTTCAAATGAATCTGAAAGTTCAGAAATTGATCTTGGTAATTTTGCTTCTCTAGCAGCCAAATATACACATGCAGCAGCAACACCTGCTATACTTCTACCTATAACTAATCCTTTTTCCTCTACCTTTCTGTAATAAAATGCTGCTTCCTCGACTAATCTACCATTCAAACCACTATTATCTCTGATTAGTTGTGTAGCCTTGGTCAAATTTCTAATTTTACCATCTCTTGTTTTTGATCTTTGATCGATAATTGCTCTTCTTCTCCAATCCCTTCTGTTTTTACCAACTATTCCGTGCCTACTTGCACTTGAAGAAAGTAAATCCTTAGTATCTATAGTAGTATTAAGCCCTTTATCTGCAAGTAAAAAGGTACTAGGTCCACCGACTCTTGATTTATCTTGACCATCAGAATGATTAGTCCATTCTGGACCTTCATCAATTACATTTTGTTCTACTACCGTACCACAACTACCGCAGTAAACTTCTCCCCTTGAGTCATCTTGACTCCAATTAATCTCTCCACAATCTACACAAGCTCTGTTTTGTCCAATTGTTCTTCTTTCTACTGTTGCTTTGGTAAAGTTATTTTCTTTAGATTCCATATTTCTACACTCCAATTGGCTCGGTCTCACTAGTGAACCTTAGGTTGTTTAGTGAGTTGCTCTATTATTTAAACCCCTGTATAAATTGTTTCAACTTTTAACAACGGTATGCTTAACGAGTGGTTTTTTCTGGAAAGTAACGTTCACATGTCTACAACTGTAATTTTAGGCGCTCAATGGGGAGATGAAGGAAAAGGAAAATTAGTCGATGTGCTAGCAGGAAATTCAGATTGGGTTGCAAGATTTCAAGGCGGGAATAATGCAGGACATACTGTGGTCATTGGTAATAGAACGATTAAGTTACACTTACTTCCTAGTGGAATTACAAGAAAATCTTGTCAATTAATTCTTGGAGACGGTATGGTAATTGATCCATGGGTTCTTGACCAAGAATTAGAAAAATGGAAAAATGAAACTGGTGAAGAACCAGATAAAGATCGCTTATATATTTCTGATCGTGCGCACATTATCTTAAAGTTTCACAGACTAGTTGACGGTTTAGATAAAAAAATTGGTACTACAGGAAGAGGCATAGGGCCTACATATTCCGATAAGATAAATCGAGTCGGATTAAGATTTGCAGATTTGAAATATATAATTAATAATCCCGAATGGATTTCCGAAATGTGTGTACTATACAATAGGATTTTAACCTCTTTAGAAATAAAGGAAGTTATTACCGAAGAAGAACTCAAGAATGATTTACATTGGATACATAATAGGTTTGGTCATGCTGTTAAAAATACAGGATTAATGTTAGATAATGCTCTAAAAATGAAAGAAAATATTCTTTTAGAGGGGGCACAGGGATGCTTATTAGATATTGATCAAGGAACGTATCCTTTTGTTACATCATCTGTAACTAGTAGAGCGAATGCATCGCATGGAGTTGGAATTCATCCGGGACATATTGATGAAGTAATTGGAATCGTGAAAGCGTACACTACAAGAGTAGGACACGGCCCATTTCCTTGTGAATTAATAGATGATGTAGGAGATTATTTAACTGAAAAAGGACATGAATTTGGAACTACTACTGGACGAAGAAGAAGATGCGGATGGCTTGATTTAGTAGTTCTAAAACATTCACACAGAGTGAATGGTTTCACATCCTTAGCAATTACAAAATTAGATGTTTTAGGTGGTTTAGATAGTTTAAAAATTTGTGTTGGGTACAAAGCAAACGGCATAGAATATCATAATTTACCTGCAAGTATTACTGAATTAGAAAATGCTGAACCAATATATATTGAAATGCCTGGTTTTCCTAGTTTAAGTGATGAAGAATGGATTGAATTAGCAAGAAAGGCTAACGATGAGGGTACTGGATTAGATATTTTACCAACTAATGCTAAAAACTATTTACAACAAATTGAAAACATGTTAGAAATTCCAATACATAGTGTTGGAGTTGGACCTGACAGAGATGCTACTATCCACTTATTTTAAAGAAATAAAACATCTAACTAATAATAGAGAATCATTTCCGAAAGGTCATGGGATTCAAAGCACGTGCTAGGAAATTCAAGCCCAAAGACGAGGGAAAAGAAAAAGAAGAGGGGTCAAAATCTGAAAATGAAGTCCCTTGCGGAATTAAGGGGTGTAATAATTTTGCAGATAAACACCTTGGTGGAAGAAGTTTGGGAAGAAATAAAGTTTTAGAAGTTTGGAATAAAAGTGAATTTGAAGAAATCAAAGGTCGAGTTAGAATGTGTAAAAAATGTTATCGCATTTTGAAAAAGGAAACTAAAGACTCTAAAGAATGGGTTTAATCCCAATTTTTAGGCGTTAAAAAAGTTACAGTTTGAGCTGGTTTTTCCCAATCTGCAAACCTTTCATTATTTTCAAAATCAATACATTTATCAAAAAAGTCTCTATGTTTTTCTAAAACAGATTTTATTTTGTTTTTTCCTTTAATTTGTTCCCCAAAACCTGTAATCAATATATTCAAATCTAAATCAATTAGTAATTCAATACTATCTGCTAAATCCGGCAAGCAACCTGTTGGTAAATCCCACCTTGAAACATGTTTCTCACTGGGTATTGTTGAACCTGAAACTAAAAGATCGTGTGATTCTACAAAAAAACCCATTGAATCTATGGAATGCCCTGGTAAATGAATTCCTTCAATAGATATTTTACCAATTTCAATTTTATGCTCATCAATAATTCCTGTAGCATTTGTACTTGGCATATCTGAATTAAAACGCGATGCCCAAGTTGAGAAATGATCGCCACCCGATAAACAATTTACTGCTGATTTATGAATCAAAACTTCTGCATCAAATGCTGATGATAGATATGATGAAGCACCACAATGATTAAATCTTCTAGAAGTTAATAAGATATTCGAAATTTCTGAATTTTTTGGTAATTGTCCTCTAATTCTTTCTTCAACCAATAATTGATACCAACTTGTACCACAATCTACCAAAACACCATCTCCAGAATCACAAATTAAAACAGAATTTGCATCATGATGGATGCCTGGCAGCCTAATTACTTGCATGACCTTCACACCTCAATAAGGTAAGGATTATTTCTCTAACGGTGTAATTCAAATTTAAATGCCGTTATATACACGAAGTTGGTCGGAGCGGCATGGCTAGATTTCCTGAGGCTGAAGCGAGACTACTTGATGTTAGAATTTGCATGAAGTGTAATGCTAGAAACGCCTTAAGAGCTACAAAATGTAGAAAATGTGGTTACAAAGGCCTTAGGTTGAAGAATAAAGAAGCAAAAGGTGCTTGATTTAGTCTAATTTTTATATTTGCTGTAGCATTTTTTCCAATTCAGCATTAATCATCATAATCAATGGTTGAAATTCTGGTGGGATATTTGGATCAGCAAATAATTCTTCCAATCTACTTTGAGTCATTGCAATTCTAACATCCATTTGTTTACTAGTATTCAACAACCATAATTCTATTGAATCTCGGGCACCTTTCCTAATATTTCTTGGTACTTTTGGATCATCTAACTGCGTTATTACCGTCGCAACCTGTTGTATTCTTGTTTCTATTTCGCTCATTCAAACACTCCCTCGACATAGCCGCCTACGATGGTGGATGAGGTGTTTCATTTAAGTGAATTGCCGGATGCCCCTCTATGAGTCTGAGTCCATCCTTGGCAGTTTTAGGGTGGACGCGGATAGCAATTTTAGTAGCATGCTTTGCCGGAGCAGCACATTTAGACAATAAACAGCGTAGTGTTCCAAACAGCTATTGGAAAGTATGGGTAAAATCTGCAATATTACTTTGGATATTAGAAATTGCAATAAGAAGTGATGATTGGATTACCTACTGTACTATGGCTGCAGTATTGGCATATGGCAGTACATCCCTAATTGGAACTCCAACAATAACTGATTTGAAAAAAGGAAGTTGGGTTGATTGGGCTGTTTTAATTTGGTATTGTATTGGAATGTTTGGAATCTATTCGGGAGTGATGGAATATGTAGATCCAAATAATATCACTTCAATACTTTCTAGTAATTCAAATTCAAATGAAGCAATATGGTTACAAACTATTCTAGTAATACCAATTATGTTTTTTATTAAAATGGCCTATAAATTAAGATTGCTTCATGGAGGTGCTGATGCTAAAGCACTATTGTTGGTCGCAGTATTGATTCCTAGTTGGGTCACATTTATTCCCGTAAATGGGAGTACTTTTGTTCCACCTGTATTTGCTTTATTGGTTTGGGGTGGTTTAGGATTCTTTTTATTGCCTATTTCTTTAATTATTCATAATATTGCTGATGGTAACATAAAAACTTTTGATGACATTACAATGAGTTGGCATGCTACAAAAATGCCACTTGACGAAATCACAGACAATTTTGTTTGGTTACTAGATAGTGTAGTAATTTCTCCAGAAGGAGAACCTACGATTGTTTCTTCAATGCAACCTCCAAAGATTACTCCAACAAGAGAAGAATTAATGATTAAAATTGAAGAGTTAAAATTGATGGATGTTGAAGATGCTTGGGTTACAAAAAAATATCCACTATTAAGCTATATCTTCCCTGGTACAATTTTAATGTTATTTTTCGGAGATCCAATTTGGTGGATTTTATATATTGCAGGACTTACTTAAATTTCTACAATTTTTTTCTGAAAATTTAACTTTAATTTTAATTGCATTAATACTGCAAATAACATTAAAATTCCACAAATATGGAAAACTGTATGATAATCAAAAAAGCCATCACTTTCAACAGTAGCTTTCCAGATAAATGCTGCTATTATCGGCCCTAAAACTCTAGATAAAGCTCCAAATCCTTCTTGTGAACCCATCACAAATCCAAGTTCTACATTACTATCTCTAGCTTCTAAAGTTAGTAATGCACTTTGTGTAGGTTGAAATAATCCACTACCTAAAGAGACTAATGTTAAAATAAATAATATGATTACAAATGGTTCGGGATTTAGATAAGGAATAGAAACTAATCCAATCGCTGAAATTATGAGTCCTAAAAGCATCAATAATTTATTATCAAATTTCTTTGATAATAACCTAATCAAACCTCCTTGTATAATAACACCATTTAATCCAACATAAGCGAATAGATATCCATTCATTGTTGGACTGTAATCTAATCCTCCCTTACTAATTTCCATTCCTGTAAAAAGAATAAAGGTAGCGTGCATCATTGTGAATGAAAGTAAATAAATCGCATTAATTAAGATTAATAAAGAAAGGCTTGGTTCTAAATTTTTAATTCCAATTAAACTATTAAATATTTTCTTTACTGATTTAATGGGTGAATCTGAAACCCCTGTTCTACTTTCTTTAGGAAGACTTTCTGGTAATTTAAAAATCGCTAAGATTAATGATATCCCAGAAAGTAAACTAGCAAAAATACAGGGTAACAAATATGGGTATTCTCTCCAAAAATCATTATCAAAAATACCACCAATTACATCTGCAGGGTTTGAAAGAACACCACCAACAAACGGTCCAATCATAAATCCTAATCCAAAAGCGGCACCTAGTAATCCCATCCTACTCGCTAATTTTTCTGGTTCACTCACATCACCAATATAGGCTCGACTAACTGCAATGTTTGCATTACCAACACCAGCCAAGAAACGTACGATTAATGCAAACCAAAGACTTCCTGAAAGTCCAAATGCAAATAAGAAAATTGTATTGGATATTAAACCAAAAATTATGATTGGCCTTCTGCCGAATTTATCAGACATTGTACTAATTACAGGAGTAAATAGGAATTGGCCGAACGTATAAGCAGCTAAAGTAATACCTACCCACCAATCTCGATTACCAACATCTACAGTTCCCGCTTTTTCTGCTAAATCTTGAATAAAATAAGTTAAAAATGGAATTACTAAAGTAAAACCAATCATATCAATTAAAACTACTAAAAATAAAATAAATAATGGATATTTTTTATTATTCATAAAACCACGTAGGAATTTTATTCTAGTAAGAATCATGAAAAAGTACTCTTAGGATCTTGTGTTAATTTATCTACAACATCTCCTAATCTCTTGACTAATCCGCCTTTCTTATCGTTCTTCATTAATGATAATTCCATTACCTGATCTAAGGAACTAACCGCAATAATTTCTACTTTTTCTTTCCATTGATCATCAATCATAACATCTTGAAGATTAGAGTGAGGAATTATGACTCTTTGAATTCCACTTTTGGCTGCAGCCTCTATTTTNGCTGTAACTCCGCCAATTGGTAANACTTCCCCTCTTACAGAAAGACTGCCAGTCATAGCTAAATTTTGATCAATTGGAATTTCTTCAAGTGCACTTATTATTGCTGTAGCAATGGTAATACTCGCACTATCTCCATCTACTCCGTGAGTATCAACAAATTGAATATGTATATCGTAGTCTGAGATATCTTTACCTGTTAATTTCTTAATTACTGCTGAAACATTTGTAACTGATTCCTTTGCTAAATCAGAAAGACCCCCCGTAGCGAATACTTTCCCTCCCGAACTTTGGGCTGGAGTCACTAATGCCTCTACAGGTAGCATGATTCCGCTAAAGTCAGATAATCCTGAATTAGCCCCTAAAACTGCTAAACCATTAACTCTACCTACTCTTTCTCCTCTGTTAACCAAAAGTGAATATTCTTGTCTTTTTTCTATCATCCTATCTGCGACTTGTTGTTCTAACGGTCTTGCAATTTTACGTGCACCTAATACATGTTTAGCAGTAGTGAATTCTGACCCTTCCTCAAATGCTAAATCTCCAGAAATTCTTACTAAACCTCCAAGTTCACGTAAACGAAGTGATAACTTTCCTCTTCTACCTGCTCTACGTTGTGCTTCTCTCAAAATCAATGCTACTGCTGATCTATCAAAATGAGGTATGCTCTTTACAGTGGAAGCATCACGATTTATTTCTTGTGCAATAAATCGAATTAATCTTCTCCTATTTTTAGCCGTATCAGGCATATCTGTATTAACATATACTTCGTATCCATAACCNCTAANTCTACTTCTTAATGCTGGATGCATTCCTTGAATTGCGTCTAAATTACCTGCTGCAATTAACACAAAATCACATGGAACTGGTTCTGATTTAGTTAATGCACCACTTGATCTCTCAGATCTTCCACTGATTGGAAATGCTCTTTCTTGCATTGCGGTTAACAATGCTTGTTGTTCTTCTAATCTCAGTAAATTAATTTCATCAATAAATAGAATTCCACCATGCGCTTTATGAATCGCCCCCGCTTCTACTCTTTCGTGTGCTGGAGTTTCCATACCACCTGACTGGAAAGGGTCATGTCTTACATCACCTAATAGTGCACCAGCTAAAGTAGCTGTTGCGTCTACAAATGGAGGTTTGTCATCGTGCATATGTTTTACTAAGATTTTAGGAATTCTTGCTTCACTTCCTGATGTTAATCTACTTCTAATAAACATGTAACCAAATGCTAATAATAACATTCCAAAAATTAAGGTAATAATTTGACCACTCTGAATTGCTGCTATTGCAAGTATGAATCCGATTAAGACGACTGCAATTAGTAATGTACGGTTTGTCTTTTCTTGTTGAATTTTTATTTGTTGTTTTTGTGACTTAACAATTCTATCTGCTCTGCCCGCAGGAGTAGTTCTTACTCTAGGTTCATTTTCATCATCTTCATTAGGATAACAAAGTAAATCCTCTAATTCATCATCAGGTAATAATTCAACCATTGATTTNGCAAGCATAGATTTTCCAGTGCCTGGATCACCAATCATTATTACGTGTCTTCTTTGTTTCGCTGCTTTCTTAATTACAATAGCTGCATCTTCTTGTCCTATTACTTGATCAACCATTTTTTCAGGNATTGGGACATCTTTTGTTGTTTCAAACTCTACTGTTTTTATCCATTCNTCGACNGAATCATTAATCAGAACTTCATCGTTCNTATCAGAAGTAGAATCTACATTAGCCTCGCTCATAAATATCATTCTCGTAAAAATTTCTAAATTTCAAAGTTTACCATCTAGGTAACTTTGACCATAATGTCTCCATTGATCCATGGTCCAACCCGCAGGAATTCCTCCTGGAGGTATTGGTGGTCCTGATGGAACAATTGTATTTTGAAACACTGGTGCTGCGCCGCCATATGCTGAATTCGCTAATGAATCTAAATGTGGATTTTCATAATTCCATTCAGGTTCTGAATCTCTTCCTTTAGCAAATAGTAAGAACATTAACACGACTACTAACAATGCAATAAACCCTCCGAGTCCCATTGTCATCATGTCAAATTCAAATACTGAATTCTGAACATTTGCTTCAACCGAATTACAATTTGATGTTGATTTTAAACATTCTAATCTTGTTCTTTCATCAAGTAGTTCTTGTTTTTCTTCTTGATAAATTAATTTCTGAGGATCACTATCGTCAACAATTAAATTAATTTGAGCGTTAATTACCAATAACTCTTCTTCTATGTCACTAAGCTTTTGATTAATCTCATCGTCTGTCAAGTCCTCTTGTGTTCCTGATTGAGTTGAATCTGTATTCGTTTCTCCTGCCCCTTCAGTTACGAACCATTTTGTATACTCTGACATTTCTCTATCAAAACCATTAGCATCAATTGCAGATAGATCTAATTTAAGTTCATCGTCAGATTCAACATATAACTTTCCAGCAGGCTTTATTTCTAATGTCCAAGGAGATTCTCCATCCTCAAATGTGAATTCTTGACGATCATAACAAACACCTAAAGAGATACTACAGATTTGGAACGAACCTTGTAAGTCTGTTAAACCAAGATCGCTATGTAGTTCAAAGGTAAATATTGGAACTTGGCCTTGGTTTAGATTTTCAACAGTTACTAGTACATCCCCAACCTCTAATTCATCTTTAACTACAGTTAAAGGTAAATCTGAAACTACTTGAATTGTAAATTGGTACTCATTGAAATCTGAATTTCTATCCACAGTTCTAACTAAAACTGTATGATCTCCAGGGGTCATATATTTCAAATTTAATTCTCCTAAACTTGCTCTCCAAGTTAATGCTCCCGATTCATCAGTTGAAATTGTAGTATACAACCTAGCCTCCTCATCAGAATCATCTACATCTGTAATAATTTCTTTGAGATCATATGTTTTTGATTGACCTACAACTAATATTTCATCTTCAAAAATTGATCCATCAAATGTTGGAGCATCGTTTATACCATTAATATTGACTACTAATGTTGTATCACTTTGCTTTATTCCATCGCTAGCTCTTAAATCTATACTTACTAATCCAAATACATCATCATCAACTGAGTTTATAGAAAGAATAAACCCTGATAAGGATGTTTTTACCATATTTTCATGCTCATTACCAATAACTGAAACGTCCAATAAATCTACACTGGTAGGATTTCCATTATCATCAGTGTCAGAAAGATAAGGCCTCAAATCAAAAGATATCTGGCCCCCTTCATCAAATCCTTGTGAAGGTAGAGCTTCCCACCTAGGCATTCCATTTTCAATTACATTAAACAATAATGTGTTTGAATGTGTCTCTACTCCATCGTCAACTGTTACGTACATACTTGCAACTTGTACATCTCCATCTGCATTAGTAGGGATTTCATTGAATAAAACCTCTAATTCAAAAGTTTCTGGATGCCATGCAACAAAATTAGCGCTTTGACTTGTAACAACTAAATTCTCATTAGATGTTTCCGCATCTGATATATGTCCAATCATTGATAATTTTTCAGACGTTGAAACCTTTACTGTAGGTATTGGATAGGGGTTAATAACGGGTTTTGCATTCATCAATTCAAAAGCATTAGTTTTAAACGCATCTTGACTATTATGTCCCCTGTTATCTGTAAACATTACCTTGATGTCATATGAACCTGCAGGAGCTGTATCTGGAGCATCTAAAGTGAATTGATAAAAATTACCATCAGGTCTCAAGGTTGGTGTTCCATCTATCCACTCAGTTGACCATTGATCTGTAGTTCCTGAAGGACCAACGTGTAAAGTCGGAGTCATCGTTGAAAGGTCATCTACTTGGTCATTAGAATTAGCATTAACCTCAACATTAATTTTTTGACCTCTCTCAACTTGTGAACTTGTCAACAACACGGGATTATTCGCTGTAGGCGCCTTATCTAAATTGTGAGTTGATGTCTTGGCATTATTACCACTATTCTTATCTGCGGTCAAACCTACAAGTTCTGCGCGTAAGCTAGTTGATTGCACATTTGAAGAAACTGAACTTGAATCAAACGTTGTTTGGAAGGTTTGTGTGGCTCCAGATGTTGAAAATGCTTGTAAAGAATTAGTGTAGATTAAATCTTCTTGATTGGGCCCTTTAACGTGATATATATTCAAACTACCACCTGATGTGTAAGCTTCGTCACCGTTATTTGTCACTAAAGCAGAAACACTAAATTGATCTCCGACTTCAAATCCATTTCCATTCCAATCATCATTTGTAACTGAGAATGATGTTACTTCAACATCAATTAGTGGTCCCATATCACTATTTCCTGCAACATAAAAATCATTCCAAGTTGTGTGCGGTCCAGACATTAGAGCTGCCACTGTCACTGTATTAGACGCACCTCCGCCTGCTGTATTAGCAGGTACGGTCCATGATGCAGTTTGAGGGGAATTTGCTGAAAGTGTGAACATTTGAAATCCACCAGCGCCATTCTTATTTCCACCTGTTGTTAACCAAGCAGCCCAACAGTAATGAGGGTAAGAACCATCATCGTAAGCAGTTGTACATACTTTTTCTGTAACTGCCGCATATACGTAAACTGTAGAAGTGCCAGTTCCAAGATATTCTGCTTCGATTTCAATATCTAGATTATTACCGTTAGTTACTTGAGTCACTTTAATGTCATAATCTTGAGGATTTACCATATTTCCTCCTGAAGTAAATACAGAATCAAACTGACTGTCTGCATATCCATCTCCATCAGTATCAGAACCACCTCCGCCAACTACGAAATATGTGCCAGAAGATGCATCAGCGAAAGCTGTTGTGGGATACCCATTAGAATTAGTCATTATGTGGTTAACTCTTCCAATTGAACTGTGATCGTTTGGATTACTATCTACAAATGAAACATATGTGAAGTCATTGGGTAAATCATAAGCCAACTGTTTCAGAGAAGGTGAAGATGCACCCATACAAGGTCCACACCATGTTGCTCCGACATATTCAGCAAACACTACTCCTCCATGAGAAGGTGTTGCTGGGGGACTTGCTGCAGAATAATCTGGCTGATTTTTCATTTTCAAGGAAGTCTCACTGCCTTCGGTTTCCATTTCATGAAATGCTAAGATACTAGTAGATGTCAACATCAAAGTGCAAATGGCCAAGATTAAGAATCTATGGTTGCTCATAGTATCACGTTTGCTGACACCATTATAATGATTCGCTATTCTTGTTCTCTTACTACGTAAGAGGGTAATTGAAAAATTAAGCAAAATTTGCTTCTATTAGGACCTCCTGCGGTATGTGTGAACGAACCTAAAAATGAAGAGATAATTGCACTAAGAGATGTGTCTAAAAATACATTTTTAGTTGAATTAAAAAATGAGACTATCAAGATTAAAGGCATAGGCGTTTTTAATCCTCTAGAAACTATCAAAAATAATCAATTTGGTGAAAAAATTTTGATTGGAACGAAAGAGTTTGTAGTACTTCCAGCATCATTACCTGAAAGACAAATTGGGATGAAAAGGAGGGCTCAGATAATTCAGCCAAAAGACGCTGGATTATTGATCACAAAATTAGGAATTGGATCTAATTCTAAAGTCCTAGAAGCGGGTTTAGGTTCAGGAGGGTTATCCATACAAATTCAGAATATTTTAGGATTAGAGGGGAAACACATTACTGTAGAACCAAGGGCAGAACATTCTGAAGTTGGATTGAAAAATATGGAATTTGGTTTAAAGGCTGGGTGCACTCCAGGTAATCATATACATTTTGATGGTTTTTTAGAAGAAAAAATAGGAGAAATTACAGAAGTTTGTAATGAATTTGATGCAATCATTTTAGATTTACCTGAACATGCAAAAGCTATTTCTTCTGTTTCAAATTTATTACGCCCTGGAGGAAGAATAGCTTGTTATTGCCCTGTAACTTCACAAATTGAAGATTCATGGGATACTTGTGAAGAATTAGGATTAGAAATTGAATGGGCTGGTGAATTAATTGAGCGTAAATGGGGAAGAGCAATGAAGGGAGGAATTAGGCCTGTAAACGGCCCATTTGGGCATACTGCATTTCTCTTAATCGCTATAAAACTTAATTAAGAAACCCTTACGATTTCAGAACATTTAGGACAATTAAATCTGAATGGTGGTGATTTTCCTGCAGGTGTTCTGAGCTTTGCTTGACATGCAGTACACCTGACTGTCCCATCGGATTCTAATTTACTGGTTGAAGGATCATTTTCAACTGGCGGCGGTAAATCTATTGTGGGCGGTGGTAAATCATCAATCTGCGGTAAATCATCTAATACAGGCAATTCTTCAATAGGTGGTAAATCTCCAACAGAAGCTAATAAAAGTTCATTTCCTGAATTTTTGTTCCTATTCTTGAATTTTCTAATTTTTAAAATTACAATGAGCAAGACCAGTCCCCATCCTGAAAATAGTCCAATCAATGTTTGGTTTCCATCTAATTCTCCAACCATCAAATCCACACCATTTGGTGGTAATCTTAAACCATTAACATTTACAGTTAAGGTTTGACTATTATCGCTATTTGAAGAAGAGGTTAATTGGCTTAAAGCTACAATTTTTAATTCGGTTGTAATTTCAGCATCTGTTAATGGTTTGATTGTTAACTCAATGCTCATTTGTGAATTAGGTGGTAGCAGATATTCTGCATCACCAATGTAACCCTCCCATGTAAATTCAAATGAAGAAGCACTTGAACCCTCAATGCTTAGTGTTCCATTTACTTCTTCATTTAGTAAATTTTTCACAGTGACTGTTACAACTCCGCCACCGTCATAATTCATTGAAATTCCTGTCTCAGAAACAACTACATCAACAACCGCTGAACCTTGTATATATGCACTAGATATTTGATATTGCAATGTCTCTGAATTTTGTTTTGTAATATCATTATTTGAAACTGCAGTAAATGTCAAGATATACATTCCAGCTGCTTGGGTTGTAGGTATATCACAAGAAAATGGAAGTGATACGGATTTTTGTGACTCTATCTCAATACTTGATTGAATTACACACGAGATTCCGTTTGAAGATAATGTGAAATTATCATTTTGATTTCCTTGATTACTAACTAATAAAGTTCCAGATAATACGTCTCCAGGTAAAACATTAGAATCTGAAACTTGAATAATCAATTCAGCCATACTAGTTGGTTCCAAAGCTGTAATAACTATATTATCTGAAATTGATGGTTTTGAAGTATCTTGAACATAAATTGTAATATCGATTGTACCCGTAGCTGTAGTCCTTCTTAATTCAAAATTAATTGTACTTGTTTCTCCAGGAGTTAATGACAAAATACTACTTTCTAGAGAAATATCAAAACCTGATGCATCTAAAATGGTAATCTCAAAAGTAGATGTATCAGATCCAAGATTTGTTACTGCCAAGGTTAATTGTTCAAAATCATCATCTCCTACGACTGGAGAGGTTCTAGAAACTGAAATATCTACATCCCCTAAAGAAGATACTTGGATTGTTACATCTATTTGATTTATAATTCCACTATCTAATTCTTCGACAAAGATAGTTAACAAATGATTACCAGATTGACAGTTTGCATTCGCATAAAATCCAATTGAAAGTTCAGTAATAGTATCCTCTTCTGCGTTAGTTAAATCAGAATTTGTACCATTTAAATTAACACATGATGGAAGTCCTATGACTGATTCTAATTCGTAGTTATTTGTCTGTGTTCCAGTATTTACAACATCAATTAATAATTGAGCTGAAGATCCTGATTCAATCAGCACTCTAGAATCTTGAGGTCCGATTAAATCGAATGCATGAAGTCCTTCAATGTCCAAATTGTAATCAGTTTGTGCCATCACGCCATTAATACTAATTAATTTGATTGTTACTTTGTTAATTCCCGATAAATTACTACCTTCATCCAACGAAAAGTCAACATCAATAACATTCGTTTGACCTCTTGAAATTGTTAACCAACCCGGAGGTGCTGAGGATGATAACCCCTGAGGAGATGTTACTTCAACTCTGAATTCATCTTGTTCCGTCCCTAAATTTTTAACTGTGAAAGTAACGGTTTTTGTTTCATCAGATTTTAGAGTTTCAGATGCAGGTGAATATATTTCCAATCCCCAGCTAACCCCGATTCTTACTTGTACTCCAAAAATATGCTCATCACTATTCAATCTATTTGTTGCAATAAAACTGAACTCACATGTATCATTTCTATGTGCTACTTCCCAAGGTCTTACGGATACTTTGGCTAATTCTGAATCACCAACTTCCAATGTTGAACCAGAGCTAGCCATAGCAATATCACAAGGGCCTGAAGAAGATTCAGTAGTATAATCATAACCTACAGCTCTATTCCCTGTATTTGTGACTTCTAAAGATACTTCTGCTGGTTGGTTTGGTAACCAAGTATGATTCGTCTTGTCTGAAATAGATATTGAGTCTTGAGAGCCTACTTGTATAACAATTACAGTAGACATTGATACGTTTCCTTGAGTGCTTGATGCCCACAATCTAATTCCTATATATCCAGGTGCAGTTCCGTTTGGTATTGTGATTCTGAGCACTCCTGTTTCTGATGACATTGGAGTCATATTAGTAAATACATCATCTATCCAGTATATTGCCCAACCTGTAGGGATATTTCTTGAATTTTTAGATAAACTAATACTCATTGAGGTAGAACTGCTACCCGAGCTATTAGGGATTTCAAAACATACACTATCAGAATCTAGAACAATTCCAGTATTACTTAAAATTACATTAATACAATATGAGTCATTAGAATATGTAGAATTATAGTACCTCATATCGTTTAAAGCGGTAGCAGAGAAATTATCCCAACCAAAATCAGTCAGAACTGGAAAAGTATCATTTGTTTGTACTTCGAATAAAATTTCATAATTTCCTCCAAGTGTTAAATTTGTTAATTCAAAAATTGAAAACATATGAGTTGAGTTTGTACTTACTGTCACATTAATTTCTGGAATTAAAATTACTGATTGATTTTCTTCAAACAATGCACCAATTGTTTTGTCTGAATCTATTTCGATTACTAAAGGACTTGATGTAGAATTAGAGTCCCCTGTAAATTCTGTAAAACTCCAGTTCGTATCCGGTATAGCTGTAATTTCAATTAAAGTTCCATCATCCACCAAAGTCCCTGGCACATAATTTGTACCATTAGAGTCATATGCATAACTTAAGTTTCCACTTCCTGTAATTGTTCCTTCTGTTAGTCCATATTGTGCAACTATCGAACATCCATACGTATCATACAAACAAATATTTGAAAAATCGTTGCTTAATACACTGCTATTGAAACTGATATTTGACCAAATAGTCACATTACCCTCATAATTTGTTTGCCAAGAGAATGGTTCTGAATCAAATCCATTAGTGGAATTAAACGTGCTAATCCAGCCATTTAGATATACCCCCGTTTCATTAACTGCTTCAATATCTAAACGATATTCTAAATTAGGGGTTAATCCAGATGCATTAACTAAAAGATCAATCATACCATTGTTTTGAGAAATATCATATTCAGAATTCATTACAGGCTCTACCAAAGTAACAGTCTCATTTCCATTTACAACAGGTTCTGATTGAGCAGAATTATAATCATCCCACCATTGAACTAAATCCGGTTCATCTACAACATCTAACAAAATAGTATCATTCATATTTCCGAGATTCATTACATCTACATCTACATCTACTGTCGAACCAGGATTAACTAAAACCAATCCCCCCACTCCAACATTACTAATGTCTAGTGATGCTTCGAAGTGAGGTTGGACTGATAAAATTGCTTCAATTGTTGAACTTTCAGAACTACCAGATTGATTTACTACAAATTCAATCGTTGTCTGATCCGAGAGTAATGCTAACGAGTTCAATGTCACTACAATTGTTGTAGAGCTTGAAAATGTAGGAAGTACATCTTCAATAGTCGAGTCAATAACACTAATATTCCATGCTGAATTATAGTTCGGATTTAACTCGATAGTATAATCATTAATTTGTGAATCATTATTGTGAATTGTTAGAGTTAAGTTTGTTGTTGTTCCTGGAGAAATTAACACGTGTTGTTCTGACAAACTTAATTCAATTGCATCTGAGGCGGAAGTAGTGGAAATTAATGGAGAAAATGCAGAAATTGCAACTAGAAATATCAAAAAAATTCCTGCTCGACGGTTAGTATTCTTTTTTGACACAACACGCGGGACATAATACGCCCCTATAAGGGGCGTGGAAAGAATATTACTCCTTACGCAACATTTCCATTTTTTCTGGGATAATTCGTTCCCAGGTAAAATGCCCTAATGAATTAGAATCTCTTCCGAAATGACCTCCAGAAGCAGTAACGAAATAAATTGGATTTCTAAGTTCTAAATTTTCAATAATCATTTTTGGAGAAAAGTCAAAAACTTTGGAAACTCTTGATTCTATTTCATTATCAGAAATTATACCTGTTCCCTCAGTATTTACATTAATGCTAACAGGATCTTCTCTTCCAATCGCGTAAGCAACCTGAATTGAACATTTATCTGCTAAACCACTAGCAACTACATGCTTTGCTACCCACCTTGTCATGTATGCTGCAGATCTATCAACTTTTGTTGGATCTTTTCCACTAAAAGCACCACCACCATGTGGAGCACTACCACCATAAGTATCTACAATTATTTTTCTTCCTGTTAATCCAGCATCAGCGTAAGGGCCTCCTGGATCAACAAATCTTCCAGTCCCATTAACAATTATTTTAGTTTCTGAATCAATCAAACCATAATTTTCTGGTATTACATAATCAATTACATGGTTTTTTAATTCTTTTTGAATATATTCCTGTTCAAGTTCAACACTACCTGTTTCTTCAATCAAATCCTTGTGCTGATTTGCAATTACAATGGTAGATGCTCTTATTGGAGTTCCATTATCATCATATTGAATTGTAACCTGACTTTTCCCATCTGGTCTGACCCAAGGGAGTATGTTCTTTTCTCTAACTTCTGTTAACCTTCTTGTTAATTTTTGAGATAATAAACTTGGAAGAGGCATATATGTTCCAATCAACCCAGGATATGATTCTGACTCAGTACAAGCATAACCGAACATCATACCTTGATCTCCAGCACCTCCAACATTTACACCATCAGATATATCTGGAGATTGTGTAGTAATAGCAACAACTACTTCACATAACTCTTCGCTTGTTGCGTCCATTCCTATCGAATGAGAATTATATCCAACTTTGGAACAAACATCCCTAGCTATTTTTTCATAATCGGGAACTTCTCCTTTTACTGTCACTTCGCCACCCAAAACAATCAAACTTTTTTCTTCCATTCCTTTAACTAATGTTTCAACCGCAACTCTCGCATATGGGTCTGCTTGAATACATGCATCTAGTATTGCATCACTAATTTGATCACATAACTTGTCTGGGTGCCCTGAACTAACAGATTCTGAAGTAAAAAGTCGTTCTGCCATAACTCCCCCTAATTGATTTAGTTCATCAAAAGTTCGGTTATGGTTTTGCGCCAAATTGAAGGAGTATATGCTGTAGCATACTCATGGGCGACTCTGATGAAGTCAATTGGCATCCTACTAACTACCGAACGAATACACTTGGTGAAATAAACTCAAACGGAGAAGACTTAGTCGGTTCTGAAGTGACATTATGCGGATTTGCAGAAATTATTAGAGGAAAAGGTGCCGTATGTTTCATAAAATTACGTGACGGGACAGGAACTTTACAAGCTTTTATCAAAAAAGGAAATGTTACTGATGAAGAATTAGAAATATGTCAAACAGCAAGTCGTGAATCAACATTACAAGTAATTGGTACAATTGCTGAAAAAAGGCCTCCAAGAGTGCCAGAAGGAGCTCCAACTCCACCAACTGAATATGAAATTGTAGCGAATAAGGTCAAAATTTTGTCATTAGCTCAAACCCCAATGCCACTGGGAGTTACAGATAAAGTAGATGTTGGAATGGATGTGAGATTAGACAATCGATTTTTAGATTTAAGACGAGCACACGTTAATGCTATGTTCAAACTACGTAGTAGAATACTTCAATATGGAAGAGAACATCTGATTTCAGAAGGTTTTGGAGAAATAAATAGTCCAAAAATCATAGCCGCTGCTGCTGAAGGGGGGACCAATTTATTTCCAATAAAATACTTTGACAGAGATGCATATTTATCACAAAGTCCGCAATTATACAAACAATTGGCTGTAATGGGAAATTTAGAGCGAGTCTTTGAAATCGGTCCAGCATTTAGAGCTGAAAAACATGATACATATCGACACTTGAATGAATTTATTTCATTTGATATTGAAATGGCTTGGGCCAGTGATGAAGATGTAATGTGTGTTCAAGAGAGAATGATTTCACACATTTGGAGTAAAATTAAAGAAAATGATCAAAATTTAATTGATGCAGTTAATGAATTTAGAATCTCAGAGGGGAAAGATCCTATCGAAGTAAATGTACCATCAATTCCATTTCCAAGAGTTTCCTACTGTGATGCCATTGAATTGATTAAAAATAGTGGGACAGAAATTGAGTGGGGAGATGACATTGAGGCACATCATGCAGACATAATTGCAGAAAAATATTCTGAGTTTTATTTCATCCCTAAATGGCCAATGTCCATGAAACCATTTTATATATTCCACGATAAAAATGAAGTTTCAAAAACAGGAGGTCAGCTCTCAAGAGGATTTGATTTGAATTTTGGTCGTGATGAAATGACAAGTGGTGGCCAAAGAGAACATAGAGCAAATGTACTAACTCAGAATTTAATTGATGTTGATTTAAACCCTGATGATTTTGATTTTTATGTAGATGGTTTCCGTTATGGTGCACCACCACATGCTGGTTGGGGACTTGGAGTTGCAAGACTATTAATGGTTCTAACAGGTGCTGGAAATGTTAGAGAAACTGTTCTATTTCCAAGAGACAGAAAAAGATGTACTCCTTAATCTAACGATGAAATTGAAGACTAAGAACTATTGGGATATGTATGGCCAAGCCACGTTTTGCGTTTCTTTTATTGAAGGAACATCCCTATGGAAGAGAAATGCTAAAACAAATTTTATCTGAAGGATTTGTTCCTGAAGTAATTATTGAGGAAGATTCCGAGATCGGAACAGAAGAAAGAGAAAAGTTTCTAAAACGCATAGAAGGAAATCCGATAGCTCCTGAAATAAGTTCTCAAATTGAGGGAAAAGAAATCCCACACGTCACTGTATCAATCCATAATTCAGAAGAAGTAATGCCACATATTGAAAATCTAGATTTAGATTTAATTGTCTTTGGAGGCACAAGAATAATTCGAGGAGAAATATTGGATTTCCCAAAAGATGGAGTAATTAACTCTCATCCAGGATTATTACCTGATTGTCGAGGTTCAGCATCTCCTGCATGGTCTGTTTATCACGATATTCCAATTGGATCATCAACTCATTTTTGTGA
>NZRR01000038.1 GCA_002696315.1 Methanobacteriota archaeon
TCTGAATCTTCTTCTGAATCTTCTTCTGAATCTTCTTCTGAATCTTCTTCTGAATCTTCTTCTGAATCTTCTTCTGAATCTGCCTCGGCAGCTTCTGATGCCGCTTTTATCTCTGCTGCTGCTTCTGCTGCTTCTGCTTCTGCTGCTGCCTTCTTTTCTTCAGAAAAACTAGTATCTTCCGCCACTAAATCTAATTCGCCATCGCCATCAATATCATCAAGACCAATGAACATAATATTACATCTCCAGCACTGTTTTGCTGAAAGTAAATTCATTGCTCCGCATGCTGTACACTCACCCATAGGCTCTGTATTTAATCCCGAAAATGAAACTCCACATTCTGGACAACTTTTGGAGTCTATAGGCAAAGATGCCCCACAGGCACCACATGCAGCCATTTGTTCTTCTTCATCATTAGATACGGCATCTTCAACCATGTCAATCTCACAGGACGATGTGTATTTCAGTTATAATCCTACTTAATATTGAGAAAGTAAAAAAACATCTGAAAACATCAAAAAATTTCGTTAAGAAGCGAATCTGTCAAAAGCATTCATTACAGGGGCTAGTTAAACATGATGATAGAAATACCAAAAACGGGAAGAGTTGGTACTCTGATTTCATCCTCTGTGAAAAATATTTTTGAAAGTTTTACTGGACAAATTTCTGAATCTGAAAATCTAATGATTATCACCAGATTATCTCCAAGAAGACTAATCAGACATATTGATTTGAATAGTGTCGATTTTAGGTGGCTTTCAATAGAAGATAGCGTACACTCAATTGATCCAAGCCTTGAGCATGTTAACCATTTAGTTAATTCTAAAATTTTGGAAAATGAAGGAGTTATTTGGATTGATGGTTTAGAATATTTAGCAGATAGGCAAGGTTTTGATGCAGTTCATTCATTCGTAAGGAATATTGTCGATTCCGTAGGAAGTACAAAGTGGAAAATAATTATCGCAATCGAAATTGGCACATTTAATGATATTGAAATTGCACAAATCATCAGAGAATCACCTATAATTAATGTAAAAGCAGAGAAAATTTATTCCGATGAAGAAATTATTGAGAATGAGAATGAAGAAATCTCAAATAAAGAAGATTTAGATGTAAAAAGAATAAAAGTAACTGGTTTAAAATTACTAACTAAAATTTCTAGAGAAGGATTCACTCAAAAAACCCTCAGAGAACGAATTATTCAATGGAGAGATATGAATTTAGACGTTAGTATTTTAGAACCCGCACTTAAGTTTCAAAATCCTGATGACGCTTACAAACTATATTCAGAGGTTGAAGAATTAGTAAGGATCGCTGTTGAACTGGATACAAGACTTGATATTTTGAAGGATAGGGGAGAAACTGCAAAAGTGTTTGCATACAAATATAGAATAAGACAATTAACAGGCCTAGATGAAATTAGTCGTATTGTAGATACGTTACTTTCTTGATTATCAATTATATTTAGGTAGCATTTCACTTACAAGTTCAACTAATTTACCTGAAAGCAAAAGTTCTTTCATTACATCATTATCTGTAAAAAGTGGTCTATCATCATCTAAATGCGGGATTTTTTCCCTTATACAACTTAATACTGCAGAAATCACAGGAGATGGTTGTATGCCTCTAATATCTAAAGCCTGAGCTGCAGCAATCATTTCAATTGCAAGTACACCAAAGCAATTATCGAGAATTTTCTTAGTCTTTTGTGTTGTAGTCATACCCATTGAAACAAAATCTTCCTGGTCTGCAGCCGCTGGAATACTTTGGTTTGCAGCAGGATGAGAAAGAATTCTAGTTTCTGCGACTAAAGCACATGCAGTGTATTGGGCCACCATCAAACCTGAATGTAATCCCGGTTTTTCTGTCAGAAACGGAGGTAATCCAGAAGACAGTGCTGGATTTGTTAGTCTGTTAAGTCTTCTTTCGGATAAAACAGCAACCATTGAAAGACCGGTTCCTACCATCTCCATTGGAAGTGCAACTGGTGTACCTTGGAAATTTGCACCAGTGATTACCCTAGATTCTTCAGGGACAAAAATAGGATTGTCACCAACACCATTTAATTCGATTTCAACCTGAGAACGTGCATATTTTAGTGCATCTCGTAAACTCCCAGCAACTTGAGGAGTTGATCTCAAAGAATATGCATCTTGAACTTTTTTTCCTTTTTGTTCCATTATTTTCGAACCTTCAATCAGCATTCTAAGATTTTCTGCTGTTTCCATAGACCCTTTGAATCCCCTTAATTCGTGTAATTTAGCATCATAAGGTATCATATTCGCATTAAGCGCTTCCAAAGTCATAGCAGTTGCTATATCATGAGTTTTTATCCATAAATCGGCATCATGTAATGTCAATGCTGCCATTCCAGTCAGCATATTACTTCCATTAATTAATGCCAAACCATCTCTTGCTTGAAGGATTAATGGCTCAATTCCACATAATTTTAAAGCTTCAATTGAAGGCATTAATTCTCCACCATAAAAAGCATCACCTTCCCCCATTAATGTCATTGCCATTTGACTCATAGGGCTTAAATCACCGCAGGCCCCAACAGATCCTATTTCCGCACAAACAGGAGTTATTCCTGCGTTTAAACATTGAATTAATTTTTCAGTAATTAACGGTCGGCCACCGCTATTTCCATTACAATGTACATTTACTCTCCCACACATTGCAGCGCGAACTACTTCACCATCCAGTGGTTCTCCAATTCCTGCTGCATGAGAATATATCAAAAACTTTTGAAAGTCCTCTAATTGTTCTGAATCTAGAACAACTTCACTAAATTCACCTATACCAGTTGTTACACCATACATAATTTCGTGTGAATCAATTTTCACTTGAATCATGTTTCTACATTTCTCTATTCTTTCCCATGAATCATCTGAAACCGCTACTTCTGAACCATTTCTTGCAACATTTACAACGTCTTCAATTGTAAGCTTAGAACCATTTAGAACGACCGTCATATTTACTGCTTTACGAATTAAGCATATAACGATTGTTTACAACAAACAATAAGTCAATAACAACTCCGTATTACATGGCCAATGACATTAATGCAATGCGTAAGTATGTTGGACAAGGCATTCCAGAAAAATTACCAGAGCATCCGGGGATTTCAAATGATGTTGATCATGCCCCGGCCAGAAGACAAATTTTATCAAAAAGTGAGAAGAAATTAGCGCTTAAGAATGCATTAAGATATTTTCCTCAAGAGTTCCACGACACATTAGCGCTGGAATTTGCAGATGAATTAGAAAATTTTGGACGTATTTGGATGATGAGATTCAGACCAACCGAATACGAAATGAAGGCTTACCCAATTGATTCATACCCTACAAAATCTAAACAAGCAGCTGCGATAATGTTAATGATTCATAATAATCTCGACAAAGATATTGCGCAATTCCCACATGAATTAATTACATATGGAGGAAATGGATCCGTATTTCAGAATTGGGCTCAATATAGACTCGTAATGAAATACCTGTCTGAAATGGATGATGAGCAAACTCTTGTGATATATTCTGGGCATCCATTAGGCCTTTTCCCATCATCGGTTGAGGCCCCAAGGGTTGTAGTAACTAACGGAATGGTTATCCCTAATTATTCATCGCAAGAAGATTATGAAAAAATGAATGCAATGGGAGTTAGCCAATTTGGTCAAATGACTGCTGGATCATACATGTATATAGGACCTCAAGGAATCGTTCATGGAACTACAATAACAATATTAAATGCTGCTAGAAAATATTGTGGAACAAAAGACACGCTCTCAGGAATTACATTCGTAACCTCTGGCCTTGGTGGAATGAGTGGAGCACAAGCCAAAGCAGCAGTTATTGCTGGAGCTTCTTGTATCGTGAGTGAAATCAACCCCCATGCAGCTAAAAAAAGGTATGATCAAGGATGGTTGTCCATAATTGCGGATTCTACTGATGATGCGATAGATAAAATGATTGATTCAAAAAATAGAGGAAAAGCAATATCAATTGGACACATTGGGAATATTGTCGAACTATTGGAAAGAATTGTTGAACGCGATGTTAAAATCGATCTGTTATCAGATCAAACTAGTTTGCATAATCCTTGGCAAGGAGGTTATTATCCAGTCACTTTATCATTTGAAGAAGGTAAGAGAATGATGGTTTCAAATCCAGATAATTTTAAGAAAGAGGTACAAAAATCACTCAAAAGACATGCAAATGCAGTAAACTCACTGGCAGAAAGAGGTACATATTTTTGGGATTATGGAAATGCATTCTTACTCGAAGCCTCTAGAGCTGGTGCAGATGTACTAAATGAAAATGAAAACGGTTTCAAATATCCAAGTTATGTTGAAGATATTATGGGTCCAATGTGTTTTGATTATGGTTTTGGTCCATTCAGATGGGTTTGTGCATCGGGTGAAAGTAAGGATTTGGAAAAGACAGACCAAATTGCCACGAATATTCTAAGCCAGATGGCAGAAAAATCACCTCCAGAAATCAAACAACAAATGTTAGACAACATCAGATGGATTAAACAAGCAAATGAAAATAAAATGGTAGTTGGAAGTCAATCTAGAATTTTATATGCTGATGCAGAAGGAAGAAAGAACATTGCAAAAGCATTCAATGACGCCATTGCATCCGGAGAAATAACAGCACCTGTTATCCTAGGAAGGGATCATCATGATGTTTCAGGAACTGATTCACCATTCAGAGAAACTGCAAATATTAGAGATGGTTCAATGTTTACAGCAGATATGGCTGTACAAAATTTCGTTGGAGATTCATTCAGAGGTGCAACATGGGTGAGTTTACATAATGGCGGAGGTGTTGGATGGGGAGAAGTAATCAATGGTGGTTTTGGACTACTTATTGATGGTAGTACTGAAAGTGAAAAGAAATTACTTTCCATGCTAGATTGGGATGTAAATAATGGTATTTCTAGAAGAGCTTGGGCACGAAATGAAGGTGCTATTTTTGCAATAAAACACGCAATGAATTTGAATGATAAATTAAAAGTCACATTACCAAATAAAACAAATGAAGATATTATTAATTCAATTTTTGATGAAGAAGATTGAAATTATTCCAATTTATGCATTTTTATTAAATCATCAGATATAATACTCAATTCATCGGGGATGGACACTTTTGAAATTGGTGAGTTTAAGGATAGCCCTGCATCTTTTTTTGCCTTCCAAATCTCACTATTAAAAGAAATCAAGTGATGAGTCATCTCCCTCAATGAATTTCCCTTCTCAGAATCTGCTAAATCCGCAACAGGAATTTCCGGGAATTCTCTTACATCCACAGAGGACACCCCATACAAAGTAATTGAAAGATAATGAGTGAAAAAAGGGCATATGGGGCTGAAGATTGTAAGTAAATCTCTTACAATACGATGTAAGGTCCAAGCAGTATTTTCGTCACCATCATATAATCGAGATTTTACCATTTCAAGCCAATGACTAGGGAAAACCCCAGTAGCGAAATTTTTTATTGATTGTGCAGCAGAATAAATATCTATTTTTTGCCAAGCCATCTTAACTGTATTATTTACTTCCGAAAATTCCGCTAAAATCCACTCATCTGCGTTGGAAAGTTTGATAGGTTTTTTATCCAAATCAGAAGGAACTGCAAATTGACTTGCAAATCTAGCAACATTGAAGATTTTAGTCAAAACACCAAAATACTTTTTTTCAATTTCTTCGGGATTAATATGAAAGTCATCACCAACTTGTGCATCACATGCTTTCCATAATCTAAAACATTCACTACCTATTTTATTAGCTTTTAATTGTACTGATTTTTCAGGTCCTTTAATCTTCCAAGAACCTGTTCTACCTCCAGCCCCACACTCTAAAACACTATCTGCATCAATTCCATTCCCCAACGATTTAGACATTTTACGACCCCAAGGGTCCATACCTAATCCATCAATCCAAACATTTTCAAATCCAGGCTTATCAAACAATAGTGCACTCTTCAATAAAGTGTAATACAACCAAGTCCTAACAATCTCTTTTCCTTGAGGGCGAATGCCAGTCGGAAATGCTCTTTCAAACATTTTTGGATTTGACAAATATCCAGATACAAATAGATTTGAATTAGAAGAATCCATCCAAGTATCAAATACTTTTTCTTCACCACATAATTCTCCTAATTCCTCTTTCATATCTTCATATTTTCCCACATATTCTCTGGACTCTCTATCTAAAACCTCACTCCCACTTGGCGGAGATTCATTCCAAGGTTGTACATAAACTGCAGAAGGTGGAACTATGACTTTAGATTCATCCTCAGAATACCAGATTGGAATTTCTGTGTGGTACCACCTTCTGCGACTAATAGGCCAATCAATACTGATATTTTCCATCCAATCTAACAAATATTGTTTATTTCGAGAGGGTACAAAATTAATTTTATTTGATAATTTTGATATAACTTCTTGCATATGTGTTTGCTTAACATACCATTCTTTTAATAAAATTATTTCGACAGGATTTTTTCCTCTTTCAGATACTGGTATTTCTTGATCTCTAAGCTCTATAGATTTAATTCTTTGAATCTCTTCAAGTTTTTGAATTGCTAATTTCCTTGCATCTAAAACTGATAAACCTGTTAAAGAACCTGAAATCTCTGTCATATTACCTGACAAATCAATAGCTTGAAATGGCTTAATTCCCAACTCTCTAAATATCGATACATCATTTTGATCACCAAATGAACATACCATTAAAACTCCAGAACCAAATTCACTTTTGACAGAAGAGTGTGTTTTAATTTCTACAAAATTATCACGGTTTTTTACGTCCAGAGGTAATTTTATTTTTTGACCAACCAAATGAGAGTATCTCTCATCTTCAGGGTGTACAACCACAACTCCACAAGCACAAATTAATTCGGGACGCGTTGTTGAAATTATCACTTCTTCGCCAGACTCAGTATACCAAATAACATCAACCAAATTTGTTTTTCTAGATAATCGCTCCACTTCTGCATCTGCAATTGTTGTCCCTTCTATTGGGTCGTAAATATTTGGTCTCAAATCTTCGACAATCGCTCCTCTTTTGAATAAATCAACAAAAATGGATTGTGTAACTGCTCTATAATTTGCTGCATCTGTAAGATATTCATTTTTAAAATCGCAAGAAAGTCCTACTCTCCTTGCGGTTTTACGCATAGCAACAGTATATTCCTCGATTGTTTCCTTACATAAATTCAAAAATTCTTCTCTATCATAAGTCTTCATTTTTTTACCTGTTTTTTTCTCGACAGTAAATTCAATGTTTATCCCATTACGATCAACACCCCAAGGAAAATACACTTCCTTTCCCATGAGTCTTTGTGATCTTGCTATCACATCAATCATTGAATATTGTGCTACAGCACCAATATGCCATGTACCACTAGGATAAGGAGGAGGAGTATCAATCACAAATAATTCTTTTTTACTTTCAGAATCAAAACCATATCTTTTTTGATATTCTTCTTCATCTTCATAGTGTGCTTCTTGAATTCTCTTTTCTAGATCTATCGACCATCTTTTATCAGTGATTTTTGCTTCTCCCATCTTTAAAGACACCCGTTAATGAATTATCGTGTTGGATTCAATATTTGACCATTCCCTTCAAATAAATTGTTAAAAATTAATAAATCTAACAGTTGGTTTAATGGCTAATTTATTCTCGCACATATGAGGATACGTGAGCGAAGCCAAAAAGAGGACTGAGGAAAACTCCTCAGAAAGTGAAAATTACAGTGTCACTGAAATAATTTCAAACCAAGCTAATGCTGGCTGGCTCAAAGTAAACCGCTACGGAAGAATCGTTAGACGTAAAGCAATATCAGGAATTAAAAATTTTGATATTGCTGCAGCCGCTACAGGTGTTGCAAATATCCCAAAGAATATCAAAAGAGATATTGATAGAATTGGTGTCGTAGGTATGCTGACAAGATTCCCAATTATGACTGTTACTTTTTTCTTAATGCTAACAGTTTATTTGGCATTATTCAGTGGATTTGTTGACATAAATGAAGAAGCGCCTATGCCTTGGCAATACAAAGAAGAACCGTCATTGAATGTTAATGGAGATCTAGAAGTATATCTCCCAGACGATGATGATCCGAATAGTGTTAAAAATCAAATTGCAGATATTAAAGAGGATTGGTCGACAAATGTAATGATTATCTATGTCCAATTAGGCCAAGGTAGAAATATTACAGATGAGGAAATTTTACACCAATTTGATAAAGTAGAAAAAGCCCTCAACCCTGAACTCTCCGACAAGTCTGATGATTACATATATGCACTTTCACTTTCAACCGTAATTAAAGAAGTTAATTCTAGTGCTCCAAGAGTCACTAAAGCCATTTCAACTGAAATTGGAGCATTATTCCCTGGTGATTTAGGCGGTGATGTTGCAGAGCAGTTTAATGAATTTGTTGACGACATTGAAGTTTTAGGAGAATATTCAATTCCAAGTCAAGCTACAATTAATCAAATTGTAGGACAGTTATACGAAAAAGAAGATTGTGGGGAAAATGATGACGAGTGTGATGGAACTAGAGATGTACCATCACCCGCACTGGATAAATTAGCTAGAGACTCTGATAATGATGGGCAATTAGATAGAGCCGTAATCATTGTAGCCGTAGATGAAAATAAAAGCGCTAAAGAGATAATTAAGAAGGCAACAGAGACATTAGAAAATCTTTCAGAAACCAATAATTGGAAAACTATCGGTTTACAAATGAACTTAACTGGGCCTGTACCAATTACAAATGCAGTAACAGAATATTCTTTTGTATTATTTTGGGAAGTATTTCCGTTAGGAATTCTTTATGTTGCAATTGTACTTGTTTTCTTCCATTGTGATATTCTTCAAACATTTAGACCTAAATGGAAACAAGGAATTAAAGTTCTAATAATTTCGGGTTTGCCTACACTTTGCTCTGTATTTTGCACACTTGGAATAATCGGATTAACGGGTTATGAAGTCACTATGACTGTAATTATTGTAGGGCCTATATTATTAGCACTGGGTGTTTCATATGGACTTCATATCACAAATAGATATGCTGAAGAAGAAGGCACCCCTGATGAAAAAATGAAAAAGGCTCTACAATCTACAGGAAAAGCTGTAATGCTTTCCGCTGTAACAACAGTTATTGGATTTATTTCTTTAGCATTTACACCCATGGCACCAATTAAAACTGTGGGTTATGCACTAGCTGGAGGAATTGTTGTTGTATATATTTTAACAATGGCGATGGTTCCAAATTTAACAATGATTTTAGATCTTAAAAAACCAAAGCATCCTCCATTAAAACCATTTGTAGTAGCTGTTGAAGCACCTATAAAAGGTAATTATCTGGTAATTTTTGTGTTTACAATTTTATTACTCAGTTCTTTCACATTCGGAAGAGAAAATGTTGAAGAAAATATCGATTTATTAGGTATGGCACCACAAGGACAAGATTCTGTAGTTATGATGAAAAACTACAGTGAAGTTTTCAATGCAGGCCAAGTTGGAATGCTAATGGTAGATGGTGCTATCAAAGGAGATAGAACAGATGATGAAATCAGGAATGATCGTCCAGTGCAAAATCTCCAATCTATTGAAGCATTAACCAATGATGTAAATCGATTGGATAATACCACTGCTGTTTCGATTGTTTTCCTAATGAAATCAGTTGGTGTTTCTCCATCTGTTGGCGGAGAAAGCGTTTGGGAACTAGTAAGAGACCAAGACTGGATGCCTGAGCCAATTCGGGATGTCGCTGAAGAAATATTGAAGCAAGAAGTAGATGGAAGAGTTACATTCTGGGATGTTTTAATTGCCTTAGATAACCAACCAGATGCTCAAATATTTTTACTAAATGTATTTTATTCAAGCATTACTGATGAAACAAGACACCTATTCACATCAACTGATTATCAAAGAAGTCTAGTTTACGTTGATATGCCATTCATAGCAATGAAAGATACTACTGAAACTGTTTCAAATATCAATAAATACGCTGAAGAAGCACCAGGAGATATTCAATCCACTAATTTGATTGGTGTTGCTGCTGTTTCAATAGCAGTAAATGATTTAATTGTAGAATCACAATGGGGTAGCCTAGCTGGAGCTATTGGATTAACAATTTTAACTTTAGCAATTGTTTTCAGAGATTTAAGATACGCAATATGGTCTACACTTCCTGTTATGGCAACGGTATTCTTACAATGGTTAGTCATGTGGCAACAAGGTGTTTCATTGTCATTAGTAACTGTAATGATTGGATCTATATTGGTCGGAGTTGGTGTTGATTTCTCAATTCACATAGCGAATAGAATTAAAGAAATGGGAGGAGGTATTGAAGCAATCCGTTCTTCATGTGTCTCTACAGGTATGTCGTTATTTGAAGCCGCATGTGTAACAACAGCAGGTTTAGCTGCTGCTTACAGAATTCCAATTCCTGAATTAATTCCATTTGTACGTGTAGTAATTATATTATTATGGATAGCAGCAGCTAGTGCTTTAATCCTTTTACCTGCAATATTTGTTACATTAGAAAAGCTAGGAATTGGGACACAAGGTGGTTCAACTGCATTAGCTAAAAAAATAGGTTTGAAACAAAAGAAAATGGAAACTCTAGAAGCAGAATTAGTCATCAAGAACAAATCAAAACAGGACGCGTGGTAAATGATGAAAGAAGTAGACATCCTTGTGATTGGTGCTGGACCAATCGGTGGATATTTTTCTAAAAAAATGGCAGAGTTGGGATGTAAAGTATTAATGATTGAAGAACATATGGAAATTGGGAAGCCATTCCAGTGTGCGGGATTGGTCAATCCATCATCAATGGAAAAAGTAGGGTTATATGACACAGTTTTATCCGAAATAGATGGTGCAGTAATGCACAGTCCATTTGGAACAACTATTGAAATTGGAAAACCCAATCAAATCAGAACATATGCTGTATGTCGTAAAAAATTTGATCAGGCAATAGTCCAACAAGCAATGGATGAAGGTGCCGAATTATGGCTCAATAGCAAACCAACAGATACTACTAATTTTGAAGATTCAATAATCACTGAACTTTTGGTAGATGGTAAAATAACCGAAGTTAAATCAAAACTACTAGTAGGCGCTGATGGAGCACATAGCTGGGTAAGAAGACAACATAGGATGGGATACCCCAAAGAATTCATGATCGGTTATCAGGTTGAAGTTACGGGATTTAAAACCAAAAATAGAATGCTAGAAATGTTTACTGGAGATGATATTGCACCTGGATTTTTTGCATGGGCAATTCCAAATGGAGACACTCATAGAATAGGAATGTGGAGTAGAGCTGAGGATTTAGATGGAAGAAGTTGCGAGGAGTTATTAAATAATTTAATGACCAAGTCTAGATGGGCATATAAGTTTGAAGATTGTAAAGAGATTGGTAGATTTTGTGGACCAATTCCCGCAGGAGTAGTTCCAAGACCAGTACAAGATCGAGTATTACTGATTGGAGATGCAGCAGGTTTAGCAAAACCAACTACAGGAGGAGGAATTGGACCTGGAATGGCTCAAGTTGATTTGATTGTGGACGAACTAAATAAAATGATTTTAAAAAATAAATTAGCTAAAAATGTTTTAATTAAAGTCACTAAAAAATATGCAAAAGCAAAAAAGGAATTTGAAAGAATCAGATCCTTAAGAGATTTCTTCGTTAGTTCTAGATCAGATGAAGAATTAGAAGAAATTTTCAAAATATTTTCAAAACCAGAAGTGATAAGATTGATTAATGAAAAAGGAGACATTGAAAAACCATTAGCACTTGGGATTTCAATGCTTAAAAATGTACCTGAATTCAGAAAAATGGCAATCAAAGCTGGCTTTATCGTCATGTTTACGTAATAAACAATATTATCAATCGTAATGTTTTACCCCGTCTATGGGATTAAAGCATAATGTTTTGGTTTTCTTAATCGCGGGTAGTATTTTTCTCTCCGGTTGTACTCTTCCGACAAATGAAGATTCTGATGAAATTCAAATTGAAGTTGAAGAAAACACACAAGAAATCGACCTTTTTCCACAATTATTTGTTTCTGATACAATAGTTGGGTATAGCGAATATGTAACCATAAATGGGACAATAGTTGATGAGTTTCCTAGTAAAGTAACAATATACATCACACTAATGCCCGCTGAAGGAATCAGTGATGACCTTGAAGCATTAATTCCATTTAATGCCAAAAATGATGGAACCTGGACAAGAGCTCTACCCATATATGACCCAGGCAAATGGACGATTGGAATTTATGCAACTGACATTAATCAACAATCAACAGAAACAGAATACATTACAGTTGAAATGATGGTGCCGAATGAAGGTATTCCTACAATAAACATAGATTCATTTGGTCCTTATGAAAAAGATATAGTTGCAGTAATTGAAGGTACTGTAGAACACATGTTTCCAGAAACCTGTTTAGTGAGAGTTCTAATGAATAATGGTTTTGAATCCGTCATTGAAACCGAAGAAAATGGTAATTTTCAAATAAACATAGGTATATTGGAGGATAATGCTTCTGCAAATATCGAAGCATATTGTGGAAAATGGACCGATTCTTCTACAGAACTAAGTTTAGCTTTAGTACTAATTGGGGCAGATGATATTGATGGAGACGGTATTAATGATATGTTTGATTCCTGCCCTAATGGTGTATCTGGTTGGAGCTCTAATACAAATCTAGATTTTGATTTAGATGGCTGTAGAGATATTGATGAAGACCCAGATGATGATAATGACGGAGTAATTGATTCCGTGGATTTTTGTTCAAAAGGTGTAATGGGTTGGAATTCAAATTTTGACTCTGACTATGATACAGACGGATGTAGAGATATTGATGAAGATGCAGACGATGATGCGGATGGAATCATAGATGATTTTGATTTATGTAAAAAAGGCGAAAAATATTGGGATTCATCTGTTGGCGATCATGACGTAGATGGATGTAAAGATGACTCAAATGAAGATTTGGATGACGATAATGATTCTGTTTTAGATACAGAAGATTCATGTCCAAGAGGAGTAATAGGATGGATTTCTAATTCTGAAACAGATTGGGATGGAGATGGATGTAAAGATAGTAATGAAGATATGGATGTTGATGCAGATGGCGTAATTAACGAGAATGATGAATGCCCTTGGTCTACAGATTATACATCAATAGACTTCGAGGGATGTGATGACTATCAAAGAGATTCAGATAAAGATGGTGTTAGAGATCTAGATGATGACTGTGAAAATACGCCCTATGGACTGATTGTCACCAGTAATGGCTGTGGAGATAGAGACGGCGATGGAATTACTTACGATTTGGATTTATGTCCAGATACACCTTATGAATTAATTGATGAGATTAATGAATTCGGGTGCGCAGATACAGATTTTGATGGTATTACTCAAGACATAGATGATTGCCCCGATAGCCCTAGGGAAAAATGGACAATAGACCAAAATGGATGTTCTGTTAATCAATTACCAGTTGCGTGGAATTCGGGACCATATGGAACAAACCCTATGGATTATGTTCAAAATTTTAATTTTTTAACATTAAGTGGTACAACATGGGATTTCCAAAGCGAATGGACGGGTCATGATAATTATCTATTTTTTGCGAAATATGCTGCAAGTAGTTACAATACCAATTTATGGAACCAAAATGTAGGTAACCTAATAGAGAAATTACCAGATAATGGGACGCATTTCTTCTTTGCATCATTTGATACCACATACCATTCAGACGTATATTCAAAACGTTCAAATGTTAATTCTTATTTATCAACACTATCAAGTGAAGAAGAAGCATATTGGTTAGATCATATTCACTATATCGATGAACGCTTTTTCAATATGAACGGGGGACTGGGAAATGTAATTAATGACTGGTCTACATTCTATTATGGAATAGATAATTTCCAAAGATGGAGAGAGGTTGGGAGCTTAAATAATTGGAATTCGGGATATAATTTAGATTACTTAGCATATGAGTCTCAAATGTATTCTAAAGAATTTGAAGTCGAAATTAGACAGCAAGACCCTGCAATAACTCCAGTAACAATTTTTGATCAGTGGCACAATGGAGGCTGGGGAAGTGGCTATAATAGCTATTCAAATGCAACATTCCCTAATTCAACAGTTATGGAAACATTCAACACATTAGAATTGTATTTTTATCACGAGTGTGAAGAGCATAAAACTAGATATGATTCAGATGGTGACGGAACACCTGATTCAGGATGTCACGAGTGGGACTTTCTTGAATACCTCAAAATATGTGAAATAATTAATGATCATTCAACATGTGGGACAGAGTTTGCAAGATATATCACTACATATGGCAGAGAAGGTCAATGGTTAACTGATGTTTCTCCATTTTTATTTATGATTAAAGAGGGAGGTACTTTTGAATTTAAATTTTCAGGAGCCAATAAAGGAGGACTACATTTAGTAGCACTTTTATCTAATTGGAATGATGACGGATTGAGGCCCACATCAGGAGAATTCCTCTTCCGAGGAGGAGACTTCCAAGGTGAATACAATACTGAAACAGCCACCCAAAAAAGACAGCATAATTTAACCGTCCCTCAAGGCACTGCAAAAGCTGAAATTGTTGCACTAATAACAGGACACGGATTTCAAGATGATGCCGCAAATTGTGCTGAATTTTGTAACAGTGAACATAGATTTTTAATGAATGGTTTCGATACACAACAAGATTTTCCACATGCAGGAAATTCAAGTGTCAGTGGAGACAGTGAAGGGTGCTTAAAACAAGTTGTAGATGGAACTGTAGCTAATCAACTTGGAACTTGGCCTTATGCTAGAGCTGGTTGGTGTCCAGGAATGGATGTAAAACAATGGAGTCACGACATCACCACATGGATTAATACATCAGGTGGTACAAATAACATGCAATATAGAGGTCTTTACAACGGCGTTNATTATCAGCCAGTAAATGATGATGGAGGAGGGAGTCAAAGAATTGAAGTCGCTTCATGGATTGTTTATTATGAAAATAGTAGTGGAGGTATGACAATTACTTCTCAAAATATTGAATCCGATTGTGANAAGAAAAATACTCTTGAATCGTTTTTCTCTGAATCTAAGATGTTCCAATCAAACTTTCAATCTCATCCAGACTCTTCGGACATCTTGATGATAGAACGTCGGGGCCATTTTCTGTGATTAATACATCATCTTCAATCCTAATACCAATACCATCCCATTGTGGATCTAAATCATTTAAATCAGGTCTCCAACCCCCAAAATAAAGTCCTGGCTCTATTGTAATAACCATCCCAGCTTCAAATTTTCTAGGTATTCCATTTGGTTTGTAGATGCCAACATCGTGAACATCTAAACCAATCCAATGCCCAGTACCATGCATAAAATATTTCTTTAATTCACCATTTTCTAAAGCCTCTTCTGCGGTACAAGAAATAATCCCTAAATCAACTAATCCCTCTGCTAATACTCTACTTGCTGCTTTATGAGTCTCAATATATTCATTCCCCACCACACATTGTTCAATAGCTGCTAATTGTGACTTTAGAACCAAATTATAAATTTTCTTTTGTGACTCGGAAAACTTTCCATTCACTGGCCATGATCTTGTAATATCGGCAGCATATCCTTCATATTCAGAACCAGCATCTATCAAAACAATATCTCCATCATTACATTTCATATTATTTGCATGATAGTGTAAAATTGTAGCATTTTCTCCGCCACCTACAATACTTGGATAAGCCCAACCACTAGCTCCTAAATATCTAAAACAGCCTTCAATAAGACCTTGTATCTGCCATTCACCAATTCCAGAATATCCATTTTTCATAGCTTCAATATGTGCTAATGAAGAAATTTCTGCAGAATATCGCATTAATTTTATTTCAGCATCCGATTTTATTAATCTCATTTCGGCAATTAATTCCGAAGGATCTATTCTTTGCGTAGGACCTTCTCCAATTTGTTGCCTTGATCTAGTTTTTGAATTTATAGAATCTTCAACGATTTGATCTACATTAGAATTTAATCCAACTGAATGATAAACAATATTTACGCATTCTAATTCTTTTTTTAATAATCCATTTAAATCATCAATTGAGAAAGATGAATCGATTGCCCATCCTTCTAATGCTCCTTCTAAACCAGGTCTTCTCCCTTCCCAAATCTCCAATTCAGTATTTCTTGGTTGAAGAAACAACATTGTTTGCCAAGTTCCATTTTTTTTAGTCGCTAACATTACAGAGTCTGGTTCACTCCAACCTGTAAGATATAACAAATCACTACTTGTTCTGTATGGATGATGTACATCATTACTTCTTACGGTTGTTGGTGATGAGCAAAGGATTAATACTGAATTATCACTTAATTTGGAATACAATTTTTCTTGTCTTTCCCGATATTCAGATTTACTAATTGGTGCAGGGCTCTCACCAAGTTCACTAGCCGCACTACTAAATGCCATAACATTCCGAACAAGTACTAAGAAAAAGAGTTACTGTTTCTTGTTATGTTTAGACCACTTTGGTAAAGGATCCACCTCATTAGATTTCTTCCGTATCATCAATAAGACAATTGTACAAATAAAGGTAGTTAATAATACAAGATTTAATCCATTAAAAAAATTAGAATTTGATAGATTAATATTTTCAGAATTCCTGTCTGAAAAATCTAATTGATTAAGATTAATCAAAATTTTATCAGAACCTCCATCTGAATCTTTTACGATTAATTCTAATTCTGAATTAGGTTTTAAGTCAATGATTTTTATCTCTGTGAAATTTTTTGAAGAATAGAGCAAACCATCCAAATACCAACCGTACTGTAATTCATGTATTTCGTTTTGAGAATCTATTGATAAATTTCCATTAAAAAATAAGGATTCTAATTCAGCACTATTATAATCGAAATTTAAATCATCTAAGACTTCTCCATTAGAATCAGATATTTTGGCAATTGGTGGAAGATTTTGTACGGTGATTACAAGAGATGTAGAATTTTCAACTGAAGATTCTTACCGTGAAAAACTCAACACTCTGAAAGAAAATTATTTCCCAAGAGTGCAAAATTCAAGCGATGGAACTATTGATAATGAAGAAGATGGT
>NZRR01000039.1 GCA_002696315.1 Methanobacteriota archaeon
TGTAAAATTCACACCAGTTAAAAACATGAAAAAAGTGATTACACCCTCAACTAATGCACTATCATAGTAACCAATACTTGCATCATGAGTTCCAAATCCCCCGCTTGGCATTGTAGTTAATGCATGATTTACAGCATCAAATAAATTCATATTTATGTCCGGATGAAAACCCAATCCAAACAAAATAACAGCCTCAAGAACTGTAAATGTGATGTATATACCCCAAAGAACTAATGCAGTTTCTTGAATTCTTGGCCTGATTTTTGAATATGTAGGTCCAGTTAATTCGGCACGTGCAATGTTCATTCCTCCACCCAACAGCCTTGAAAGAATAAGCATACCAAGCATAATTATACCCATACCGCCAAGCCATTGAGTTAAACTACGCCAAAGAAGAAGACCTTTTGATTGAGCATTAATACAATCAAAAACGATAGGTTGACCCATACAAACAGGACTTGATGTTTCAGAAATCACTGTGGCGCCAGTTGTGGTAAATCCAGACATAGATTCAAACCATGAATTTACAAAACCTCTGATTAACTCTAAAAGTCCTGGAGCATCATTAAATGGACCCCAAAACATACCACCTAACCAGTAGGGCAAAGCACCAATCAACACTACTGCGGGCCAAGCCAATGCTACAGCTACAAAGGCTTCTCTATCCCTTACATGTCTACTATTAACCTTACTTTTTGTTCTTCTAAATAAAAATAAACCTAAAGACAATGATATGAAAATTGGAATCCCGAAAGAAATACTCGTATTTTGAGGATTATCATCTAATATTAAACCCAGAACAAAGGCAATTAACATTGGCACTGTAATTGCCAATAAGGTGATTCCGATAATTAGACCTATGACGTCTTTACGCAAGGTTAAACCCCCATACTCTTCTCAAATGTTGCTACTTTTTCTGTAGGCATAAATACAATTAAACGATCATTAGCCAATAATTGTTTATTTGATTCACCTGACAAGGTCATAGTTTTATTATTTACTGTTCTTTGAATAAAAACAACTTTACAGCCCTTAGGAATTTTACATTCATCTAATGTTTTACCAACGAATTTATGACCTTCGGTTACAGGAACACTCATACCAACCACATTTGGAATTGTTTCAAGCATATTATAGGCACCTGGCAAATAGCTGTGAATTTTGGTTAAAATTGCATCAAGGGCCACTTTTCTTCTAGCTACGGCAAATGTAATACCCATCCTATGAACCACTTTTACCAATTTGGCATCATTTAAAATTAAGCCCGTTCTATCTACCCCCATATCCTGAGCCAACAATACCGCAGCAATACCTGCATGATCATCCTCTAGAGCTGCTAAAGCAAGGTTGTGACTTTCTACATCAATGTCTTTCAATAATTCAATGTCTCTATGTTCTCCGTTAATAATATCCAATAATCTATGATTGCCAATATCACTTCCGGCCAACTTATTTGCTAATTCTAAATCTTCTTCGATTACAGTCACCCTACAACCGCTATTTAAGTAAGTAGATACTAATCTTGTACCCAACAAATTCGCTCCAAAAATCAAAACACGTGGATTACTNGGGAATTCTTCTTCTTCATTCCCAGTTAACCTGACGATTCTAGGGAATGAACCGACACCTATTGTAGCAAATGCTAATCTATCCCCNGGNACCAAATTAGTTTCCGCATCAGGCACNGAAGTGGTTTTATCTTCTTTCATCAGCCCTACTATGGTTGGTAATCCTGCAATGTTTTTCCCAGCATCTCTTAAATTTGAATATGCTAAATTAGTAGCATATTTTGTAAGTTTCAATTCGACAATATATGCATCATTACCAATTTCCAATACTTCTTCAAATGCAATACATTGGAGTCCCGTCTGTAATCTCTTTATTGAATTATCAATTGTACTTACTACATGCCTAATTCCTGTCCATTCGGTCAAATTTCCGGTCTCAGCTTCATTAAGCATTTCAGGATCATTTACTCTAGCAATAGCCATAAAACCAACATCATCGCCTTTATGTTTTTTTATACAATGTCTTGCTAAAGCACATGAAATTAAATTCTGTTCATCCGAATCAGTTACAGCNATGAAAAAATTTGAATCTGAGATTCCAGCTTCTTCCAATGTTTTCCTATGTTTTATATCNCCCTGAATTACTAGAGCATTTAGAGATTGAGCTTCTCTAATGACCTCGGGATTATTATCAATCAANACTACGACNCTTCCCTCTTTCAGNAATGCTTCAGCCAANCCTCTACCAACTTCTCCAGCACCACCAATAAGGATTCTCATAAATCCANCACCTCTACAACTATTGAGTTNTCTTAAACTCTTCCACTATTTGGGGATTACTGAATGTTCCACCCGTAGTNACTGCTTCTCCTACAGTTTGCCATGATTCCGCATAACCGCAAAGAGTGCAGGCCCAAATTCTATAGAAATAATCATATAGGCCTTGTCCAGGAGTTCCTGAATCTTTATCTTCAACCTCAACCCAAAGTCCTAATGCAGTAGGTGGTTTAAACAACCACATATTATTGGTAACATCAACTGATGCTTCAACATAACAAGTGCTTATAGCAATTCCATTTTCTTCGCACCATTCAGAATCGTAAGGAAGCATNACATTTGACCATCCNTGNGCTTCCCANGTTTTGAATGTGAAACCAGTTAATGCTCCAAATTCGTACCAAGTAGGTATTTTCTTTGTTCTTAACAAACTCATCCACAAATTTGACTGTTCATCACAATCACCTACTTTGTCAGATAAACAAGAAGGTCCTGATCTAGGAATTTCTTTTCCTCTTCCATAAGTNATTACCTCCTGAACATATTCAAAGGCCTTCCTTGCAAAAGCATAAGGATTATCACTAAAATCATCAGGAATTCCTGAATCTATTATATTTGCAGCAGCAATAATGTTCGCATTTGTACCATCNATAGCATATGNATTGTCAGCTCTTTTGAACCATTCTGAATTCTGAGCAAATCTATTGTAATGCTGNCCTCTATTCTGAATATCTTGATATGTTCCTGTAGTTTCTAAAGAAATTCCTGTACTGCTACCTTCTACATTGCCTGAAAAGTCNGACCACCAGGAGTATGCAGAAGATTTGATTNTATATCGGACTACAATGGAAACTTCTCCATCTGCTGGGATAATTCCTTCCCATTTAACACAAGGTCCAAAACTACAAAAAGATGNGTCTGAAGAATCTCCTTCTCCTGGCCAAAACATATACGTGTTAGTATCTCCTATTGGTATAGCTTGATTAATTCCTCTAAGTTCAGGGTTAACATCTCTTGTNATTGCATCCATTGGTAAATCATAATTAAAATTACCAGAGATTATTTTCATCGACAATATTTCTTGTATTTTCTTGGCTGTTTCAGGGCCATNATCNGTTAACCACATATTATCNTCCATACTTTTTGAAGTCCNATCATTGGGNACTGCAAAACTATATTTGAATGNTTGNTTTTCNNTATCTTTATTTGACATAGTCAATGTACGATCTACAGAATATGTTGCTTCCATAGGATATACTGGAGCAGTCAAGTCCTGAAGTTGCGNGGAAACATTAGCCCACTGACTCATAGCTAATTCATTNGCAGGTGTGAATACAAAAACACAAGCAATTATAGAAACAAAAANCAACTTACCCAATTTGCCTTTTTTCTGCCTCCTCCTNGATTGCATNCTACGNGGNTTTCGCATCATTTGNGGTGCTTGGCCAGANATTGCACCNCCNGAGTANGCGCCNGTNTNAAATTGTCCAGTGGCTCTCTGTGANGAACCTGCTGTCCCCGTCATTATTCTTCCACAAGTACGACAAATTTCATCGAACTTTGAAACTGGAGCCATACAATAAGGACATCTTGCCATTGGTACCACGTAGCACTGTTAAAACATAACAGTTACGTAATTAATTGATTAATAGAGATGTTATGAAAGCTAATTAATCTTTATTTGAATTAATTTCTGGTTTCAAATCACCCACAATAGAACTATCTTGAATATTGTAAGTAATATTTTGAACAATATTGGTATTTTTTCCAGGATTTTCTAAATCTTTAACTCTTCTAGCATTACTAGCCATGATTCTTCTATACCTTCTTTTAGCTTCTTGGGTCATAGATTGAGGAATCCAATCTGTAATTGATTTTCTATAAAGAAGCATTATAACTGGAATCAATATTACCCACCAGATAATTTCCATAAAAATAGCAGGAAGGATCATTAAAAAGAAGAATCTTCCAACAGAAGCAATGAATGATGATTTGAAGCGAAATCCCTTGGAAGATAGACTACCTTGATAGCTACAAATCGCACCTTCAAAAATTGGTAGCATAACTACGAATAAAACAACTTGTAGAAGAGACAATATACCAATACCATAATATTCTAAAGATAAATATGAAAATCTTGACGAAAACATCGCCCCAATCCCTAGACCTAAGCTCCACCCGGAGGTTGTTCCTGATTTTGTAGACAGCAGATTTTTTCTTGTCAAAAGCAACATGATCAATAATGATATTGAAATACTTAAAAGAATTGAAATAATGAAATTCATAATTACAAGTTCTTGTTCTCCATTGATGAATCTAATATAATCCCTAAGAACAAGATTATCTGAAAATAGTGCATAAAGAGTACCCAATACCAATCCAAACATAAGATATTTTACGGCAGAAGCAGAGTCATAAAATCCTGAAACCTGATTCAAACCCCATTTCCATCCAAGACCCATTCCAATTAAACCAAAAGTGAATGCAAGGTTAAGTTCAAGTTGGCCGCTCACATTATCGCCTCAACGTTAGTTAAATTTAATCTTGTTTGGGTGAAAATGAATAAAGGTCTGTTCCGTTTAGATTAGTTAAGGTGCGGAAATGGGCCAATTGTGGTTGTTTGGTGGTAAAGGAGGCGTAGGGAAGACTACTTCAGCATGTTCAACTGCTATTTGGGCTGCTAAATCTGGAATTAGAACACTACTGGTATCAAGTGATCCCGCACACAGCACTAGTGATTCTTTGAATTTTAAATTAAATAATGAGCCAACCGCAGTAGACGGAATAAATAACCTATGGGGACTTGAACTTGATTTAGAAGCAACATTAGAAAACATTATGCCAAGTTTATCATCTGCATTAGAAACTGTAAGCTCTGGAAATTTATCCCCGTTCATGATGCCTAGTCAAGGAATGGATGAAATTAAGGATGAAGTCTCTAATATTGATAGTGCACAGCTAATGTTGCCTGGATTAGATGAGGCATTAGCATTTGATAGATTATTACGCTATGTTGAGGATACTGAATACGATCTAATTATTTTCGATACTGCGCCAACTGGGCATACAATTAGATTTCTCTCATTACCTGAATTATTAGAGTTATGGACAAGTAAAGTTTTGAAGATTTTTCGAGCAATGGGGGGGATAAAAACAATGTTGTTCGGTAGTGCACAAGAAAAAAAAATAAAAGAGGAATTAGAACGTTTTAGTAAGAGAGTTGCGCATATTAGGAGAATTATTAGTAACCCTGAAATTACGAGATTTACACTCGTAACAATTCCCGAATCTATGGCCATCTCTGAAACAATTAGAGCTTCTAATCAATTATCCGAATTCAATATCGAAATTAACGGCATTATTATTAATCGACTTACTCCAGAATTAGATCACGAATTTTTAATTTCAAGAAGAAATATTGAACAAACTTACGTAGATAAATTATGTGAATATTTCAGCGATATTGATATTGCAAAAGTAGAATTGAATAATGCAGATATTCACGGGATTGAGGCTCTAGACCTTATGGGCTTAGACCTTCACGGCACACATATAAAATTTCCAAAAGACATGGACATTCACCAAATTAGCCAAAAATTGCCGATAAACCTGAGAAGATCAAAACTTATCTTCGATGATGATGAAAAAACAACCATAATGTTGCATCTTGCAGGTGCAATAAAGAATGATTTGTCGCTCAGAGGAGAAGGAAACCAACTATTTGTTGGAATCAATGATCGTGAAAATATTATTCAATTAAATCACACAGTCGATGTTAACAAAACAACGGCTAAATTTTCTAAGGATGTTTTGAAATTAGAAGTTCGGAAGCCGTTGGTTTGAAAGAGTAGATGTTTTAGCCAATGTAATGGCACTCGAAGGACTTCGCAAAGGTATTTTTTCAGCCTTATCCAAAATTAAAGGCAAAAGAAGACTTGATGAAGCGGAATTGCAAGAGATGATTAAATCTTTAAGAAGAGCGCTTCAAGAAGCAGATTTCAATGTAAGGCAAACTAAAGAATTAACAGAAAGATTGTCAATGAAGATGAAAGAAGAAGAGCCAAGACCAGGAATTACTCTTCAAACACATGCAATGAATATCATTTATACAGAATTAGTCAGACTATTAGGACCTCCCAGAGAAATTCCACCTAGAGGTCAGACAATAATGATGGTTGGACTTTATGGACAAGGTAAAACAACAACAACGGCAAAACTAGCTAATTGGTGGGCCACAAAAAAGCAGGCAGATGTCGCTGTTATTGAAGCGGATGTCCATAGGCCTGGTGCTTTTTCACAACTTTCGCAATTACTTGAAAATACGAAAGTAAAGGTTTTTGGAGATCCAGATTCAAATGATGCTGTTGATATTGTAAAAAGAGGAATAGAAAAGCATTCAAATGTAGATATTTTAATCATTGATACGGCTGGAAGACATCAACTCGACGATGAACTAGTCAATGAATTGAAGGATATGAGTGATTTAGTCAAGGCCAATGAAAGAATATTAGTCATTGATGCACAAGTTGGACAAGCCGCAGGACCTGTAGCAGCCTCATTCAATGATTTAGTAGACGTAACCGGTGTAATTGTTACAAAATTAGATGGTACAGCAAGAGGAGGTGGTGCACTTTCTGCAGTAGCAACCACGGGGTCACCAATCCTTTTTACTGGAGAGGGAGAAAATGTCAAGGATATTGAAAAATTTGAATCTGATAGATTCATAAGTAGACTTCTTGGAATGGGAGACATACAAGGTTTAATTGATCTCGCTCCAGAAGATATGGATGAAATCGAAGCAATGAGATTAACTCAGAGAATGATGAGTGGCAGATTCACATTAAATGACATGTATACACAGATGGATATGATGTCTAAAATAGGAACATTAGATAAGTTTCTTTCATTTCTACCGGCAGGAATGTTTGGCGGAATGGGTCAGATGAGTAGAAAACAAAAAGAAGAAATGCAAGGTAATTTAGAACGTTATAGAACCATTATGGATTCAATGACAGAACATGAAAAAAATAACCCTCAAGTATTGAAGGCTGAAAGAATCAAAAGAGTCGCAAGAGGTTCAGGCGTTACTGAGAAAAATGTTAGAGAATTAATAGCTCAATGGAATAAGAGTAGAAAAATGATGAAAGGAATTCAGGGCAATAGGAAAATGTCGAAACAAATGAGAAAAATGATGAAATCGGGAGATTTTGAAGATTTATCTATGTAGGTGGATAAATGCTCAAAAAAAAATTTGCTCTTATCGGACATAGGGTTCCAAGCCATGGCAAATTAAATCTAAATGATCTTGCAGGCTCTTGTGGAAGATTAGATGTTCTCCTAAGATCTCTTAATTCTGCTCTTTTCCTATCACATGGCATAAGAGAAGATGTAGAGGTAATATTACATCTAATGGGTGGTGAAAAACCACCCCGAAGAATTTGGATACAGGGGTCAACAGTCAGAGGAATTCATTCAGACGACAGAAGTATTGCAGGACATATTTCAAAAATTTTACAAACACAACTACCACCGATAGGAGTNAAAAAAGAATTTCAAAATGGTATTTTTCATGGCCANGGGGGTTTGTATGATACATTAAAAGAATGGGAAAAATCAGAAACAGATATATTTGTTCTAGATCGTTCTGGTAAAAATATTNAAANAATCTCTGATTCTGNTAAATCTAAGGGTTTCGTAATTTCTGACGATAAACCATTTTCGGANGAAGAGTTAGAATTATTATCAAATTTAGAAAAAATATCTGTGGGAGATAAATGGATTCAAGGCCANAGCGTCATATCAATATTACACTACAAAATGGATTAAGAAAATATCCAATTTATTTCATCTATTGAGTCGATACCTTCTAACTTATTTATCAAACTTTTATTCAAAAACCTAGGGTGAGAATATGGCCAAGTTNGGATTAATGAAATTGAAGCAAATTTAGAATTTACATTAAATACATCTGTTCTTTCTAAATCTTCTTCAATTATATTAGGACTACTAAAACTTATTTCAGATTCCTCAGAGTTTTCTATAGAAGATATCACTAATGCATTTTTATAATCTCTAATTCCTAATGTCCCATACTTAAAAATAGCATTACATTCCTTTGGAAAGTTTAAATTTAAAAAAANCNCTCCGCTAAAAAATGATTTTTCTAATTCATCAGAATGATTTTTTCTTGACCATAAATTATTACAAATTTGTGCTGTTAATTTAGCCGAAATACCAACATCTGATGTTTCATGAGAACAATAACTTGAAGCAATACTTGGAATACCTGCCATTGAGCTTTGACGTGCTCCTCCTACTGTCCCACTATGAAGAATATCATGACTTAGATTTGCACCATGATTAACTCCACTTACAGCAAAAATAGGGTTTAAATTATTCAATAGTTCTGTATTTTTTGCATACTCAAGAACTAAGGAACAGTCGGCAGGAGTTCCATCTAAAGTATAAATAATCAAAGGTGCATAACCCCTNCCTAATCTTTCTTCAATTTCTTTTTNTCTTGANAATNTCATTTTTTTCCGCAGGGAAATTGACATTGAACATGCCGATTTATTTTCACTTGGAACAACAACTAATAATGGAATTTTAAATTCATGTAAATTAGATATTAAATCTTCAAGGCCGGTACATAATCCATCATCATTTGTAATGAAAACACAATCCAAATCATTCACGCTCCAGCACGGTTGTTTTATGCTGAGANATCGTAACCATTAATGTACCTATGATCATTATCANCCCTCCAAAAATAGTTTCAAAAACAGGTATCTCAGTAGATACAAAATAATATCCGATAATTGAGCCAATTAAGGGCTCCATAACTAAACATGATGAGACCAACAAAGGAGAAACCCATTTCAAGACACCATTTAATCCGGTATGACCGATTAGTCCTGGTCCAATAGCTAAGTAAAAAACTAGAATAGCCCATTTGGAATTTAATAACCACCCAAATAAAGATATATCTGGATTTGATATTGAAAATGTAGCACCTTCACCAACCACAGATGAAATAGAAAGTAAAATTGCTGCAACAAATGTAACAGGGAATGCATATATAAAAAGAGGCATCCAAGATCTTAAAAATCTACCCGCAGCAAAATAACCAACTACCGTTACNGCACCTAAAAAGGCGAATAAATCACCTACTAATGTAGCATCTCCTTCTGAATCTCCTGCTAAAATTACTATGGAAGCACCTAAGAATCCAATTACTGCGCCAATTGCTGATTTAGATTTAATCGGCTTCCCTAGTAGCAATAAGCCACATACAATCACTAATGGATGTGAAGTAACAAAAAGTAAGCTACGTGGTAAAGTGGTATTATCTAATGACCATACCCAACTTCCAAANTGTAACCANAAACAAATACCAGAAAAAAAAAGTATAATTTGAATTTTTAAATCGAATATTGATTCTTTTACTTTAGTTTCTAAACTACGATATTGGCTAATCGCAAACGGAAATAATACTAGAGATGTTGCTTGTAGTCTCCAAGATGCTTTCAACAATGGAGAGACAGAATCAATCATTTGAAAGACTGCACCTGCACTTGAAACTGCAAAAATTGAGGATGCCAGAACGAACCAAACATAAACTGGTACATTTGAATTATTGGCGATTTCAGCCATAAACTCACGCATCAGAAGTTACTTTATTTCCGAAAACACCAATCTTCTTGAACATACCATAAATCACATATGCTAACGCTGCGTTAAGTATGACAAAGGAGGTCAGTCTGATTAATGGCCAACTACTTCCAAATGTAGTTTCTACAATTGGTAACTTCGCTTCGTTAACAATATTACCTGCAGCATCATAAGTAGCAGGAGATGATCCAAAAGTATCAATGAATGACATTATCGCTCCTTCAGTCCCAAAGAATGCCTCTCCTGTCAACATTCCAGCACCAACCATAAATGTGGTCAATAATGCTAAAGCACGCGCTCTTTCAGCATTTTTACTACCTTCTTTTTCTTTAATGATATCAATTCTTGGTTGGAGTTTATTCTTTTCCCAATAATCTCTAGCATAACCTCCAATTAAGAATGGGAAGGTATAGTAAGCAGGTAAATACATACCTAATCCGAAACTTGTCCCCATTCCCGTAGCCCATTCTACGAAGGCACCCAATAAAACTCCGAGTAGTAATAAACCCATATCCCCTTGCCTTTCAGCTAACAAAATAGTAAATGTAGCAAATGCATTAGCTTGTGGTGCTTCTAAATTAATACTACCATTAGCTAATAACATTGACAGGAAAATAGCAACTCCTGCACCTAAAATAGCACCAGGGACAACTCCAAAAATATTTCCTTTTGAAATATGATAAGGCCTATTTCCTATATACAGACTCACTTTATAATCATGAACTACAGTCCCACTCATCGAGATTGCACTTCCAAATACTGTTGTCCCCACTAAACCTAAAAGTATCGCATCTTGCTGTGAAAGTCCGAATGTATCTCCAAATGTCAGGAATATTCCCATTAACATCAATAATACGATAAATGAGGTTCCAGAAACAGGTTCTATACCAGTTTCACCCATAACCCTTACAGCAATAGCTCCCAAGAAAAATGTAGTAAGTAATAGAATAATAGTAAATATCAAACTTGGAAGTAATCCAAAACCTCCCAAAGTAAAAACAATTATCATAGATATAAATGTAATAACCATAAACATTGGAAGGTGGGTTAAAGGCCATTCATACCAACCTTTTCCTTCTGTATATTCTTGAACGTCCTCTCCCTGGAATGCACCTTTTATGTCAGCACCAATAGTTGCGAAAGTACGCCACATTTTGAACAAACCAAACAAACCGCCACCCAATATTGCCCCTATAGCGATAATTCTTACTGTTTTTGTAAAAGCTAACATCTGCAATGCTGCAGAACCGCCCCCTAAATCTAAATAATCTGATAATTTTAGTGAGGTTTGTAATGAGGGGTCATATACTGTTACATCAGTCATTACCGCCATTGGAATTAACCAAAACCAAGCCATCAAAGTACCTAAAGAAACAAGTAGAGCAGTTCTAAATTTCATAAACCAACCTATTGCAAATAAGGATGGAGACAAATAAATTCCCAAATATGTATGAGCAAAACCATTCATGATGGGATTTCCACCTTGGTGATATTTTGTATAAGACCCGTCACTAATTAAACTAGGCTGATGGATAATTCCATGGCTATAAAAACTAGCTAAACCCCAATCATTACCACTAAATAATTCAGCAATCCAATCTACAAGAGTGGTTTTTGTATCCTTAAACCAAATCAAAGGATATTCGATTAAGAACAAAAATACCATAGTTATAGATGTCCATACACCAACAGTGATCAATGATTCTTTTGCCTTATCTTGAGCACCTGAAGTTATATCGCTTGTAATGTCTAATAGTTTCATAGTTGCTTCAAAACCAGGCATCGGCAAAGGATCTTCAACCAACCATACTCTTCGAAAAATAATGAAATACATTACACCCAAAAATCCTGCAAACATTGATGCTACAATTCCAATAAATGCTAATTGCCAAATATTAGGATCGCTGATTAAATTACCATCTCCGACCATATATTTGGCCGTAGGCCCTGTTTGAGCCAATAAAAAAATTGCTGGAAAAGTGAAAATAAAACCTGTACTAGCATGAGTTGCCCCTGTAGTTGCTGAGGTTGCAATATTTATTTCGGAGGGGGTCCATTTTAAAGCCATTCCAAGCAAATAAGCAACATACCATGCAGCGGAAATTGCCAAACCAATTTTCAGTCCAATATATGCTGTTACACCTGCAAAAATGGAACCTATCAAAACCCCAATAGCCACTTTTTTAGTATCCCAATGACTTACCTCATAAGAATCTTCCAAATTCTTTTCCTCGAGATATTGTTCTAATAATCCAGTATTGAAATTATTATACATATCGTCATCAAGCCAAGTTAACGACTTCTTTTCAATGGCCTTTAACCCTTCAGGTGTAACTGGTTGACGATATGCTGATTTTTCGACTGCCATATAATCACCCCTCAATACACTCCAAGTATTGTCGCTTCAAGACCCTTGCCCTTAATTACCTATATCCAAATCGGTTGATAATAGTTTAGAAAAAGTAATTATTTTCGAAGAATAATTTAACTTTTCGTACAATGAAATGGCAGGAGAATTTTCAGAATATACAGTAAGTCTAATCTCATCTGCTCCAGCTTCTTTTGCAATATCTTCCAATTTTTTAATAATTTTCAAAGCGACACCATTTCTTCGTGATTCTTTTTTAACCCATATATCTGCAATATTCCATACATTTACATTAGTTTCCAAAAAATGTAAATCCTTTGAAACTGTACCCAAACCTATGACTTCTTGATTATATAATTGGGCAAGATATAAATTTCCATTTACTATTCTCTCCCTTAAAAAATTTATACTTCTATGATTATTAAATTCTGATTTAATTATTCTTTTATCAAATACTTCTTGTTCTTCAATTAAGTGCCACCAAAATTCGTTAACGATTTGTAAATCATTTATTTTTGCTAAACGAATTTTGAACCTTAACTTAGATTCCATGTGTATAACTGAAATTAATCTACTAAAAAAACATTCAATGATCTCTAGTAATTTTATATCTTCCCAATGCTTCCATCCACAATATTTCCTTTCCTGATTCTAAGCTCATTTCGTCATCTTTAGGCAAAATCAAAGTTTCATATGTTTTATTGTCCATTGCGTGAACCTCTTGACCTTCGATATGCGTTATGATTGCTGAACCTTTTTCAATCAGCGGAACATGTATAGAATCAGTAACTGTACCGACATGACTCTTTTTTTGTCCAGTGAATAAATCTTCCATTTCTATTCTAGCTTTAGCGCTTCCATGCTTACCTGGCTTTGATTTTGAAATACTCAATATTTTGTAGGCTTTATCGTCTACTGAAACGTAACGTCCAACTTTTAATGTTCTAATTTCCACTCTTGTTGTACCGGGCATGTTCAAGTGGTCTAATACATATCTTATGATGATTGTGTCTCTGAAGTGTTTAATCAATCATTATTAAGTTATGAATAATCATAGAAACCGCTTCCGCTTTTACGACCTAGTTTTCCCTCATTAACCATTTCTACCAACAAGGGTGCTGGAGAATATTTTATATCACCAAATCCATCATGAAGTACATTCATGATATGTAGAACTGTATCTAAACCAATTAAATCTGCTAAAGCCAAAGGACCAATAGGATGATTCATACCTAATTTCATTATCCCATCTATAGCCTCTGGTTTCGCAACCCCTTCCTGTAAAGTAAGTATTGCCTCATTTATCATTGGACAGAGTATTCTATTTGATACAAATCCAGGGGAATCATTACAAAATAAAGGGACTTTGTTCATTTTTTCAGTAATTTCTGTGATTAATTCACAAACCTCATCATTAGTTTTCTCACCACGAATTATTTCTACCAATTTCATTATTGGAACTGGATTCATAAAGTGCATTCCAATGACTAATTCAGGACGTTTTGTATGAGTTGCTAATTCATTTATACTAATGCTACTAGTATTGCTTGCTAAAATTGTAGATTCATCACAAATTTCATCTAATTGTTTGAATAAATTAAATTTTAAATCGGGTATTTCGGGTACCGCTTCAATTACTAGGTCGACACTAGAACATTCATTTAGTTCAGTTGTTGTTGTAATCTTATTTATCGCATTTTTCGCATCTTCCTCAGTAATTTTTTCTTTAGAGACAAATTTTCCTAGACTTGATTCTATCGATTTGATTGCTTTAGAAAGAAACTCTTCATTAATATCTATTAAAATCACATTATATCCAGATAATGAAGCAACTTGTGCTATTCCTGAACCCATTTGCCCGGATCCAATTACTGCAATATTTTCTACACTCATGTATTGCGGAATATGGTTCAGGCTTTGATTTTATGTATAATTTAGAGCAATAAAAGATAGCCCCTCCCGGATTCGAACCGGGGTCTCTGGCTCCAAAGGCCAAAATGATGGACCACTACACTAAGGGGCTGAATAACACTGCCCAATAAGACTCAGTTCTTACCATTAGCGGTAGAATCAATCAATAACCTCATACATTCATCATCTATTTTACTTAAAGCAGAATCAATAAATTCTTTTGGGTTGAATGAGTCTTCATTCAAACTATAGAGTGTTGCTTGTAATGCCATATCCAACTTATCGCAAGCTTTAACAAATTTAGCCTCTAACGTTATATTTTTTTCATATTCATACCAAAGATCAATTAATTTCTCTCTTCCATTAATGGGTTTTGTTAATTCTTCAATTGCATTTAATTCTAAATCATATTTTTCTTGCTTAGTAACTTCATCATCAGGAGTAATATCGCCAATAATTGCTTCACCTAAATCATGAAATATTGCCATACTCAATATCTTTTCTTTGTCCAGCCCCTCTGGCATCAAGATCAATGCGAGATATGAGACTCCCCAACTATGTGCCGCAACTGATTCTACGTTTTTTAATCCTGAATTTATCCATCCAGCCCTAGAAATCTCTTTTAATTTTAGAGCATCAAGTAATGCTTTACGGAGTTCCAAAGAAATCAACTACTGTACTTGAGCAAATTTTTCATCGAGTATAGATTCAATTGCAGATCTTAATTGAGGATCAATTTGCGATTCAATATTTTTCTTAACTTTCCTAATTTTTATTTTTTTAGATCTTTCTTCCAATTTATGAAAATTTTCGGACATATAAGCCTCATTTTCAAATTTATCTCCTGACTGACTTGCTCTTGAATGTAAATTTGAAAGTATACTTTCTGCGGTATGCTTCAAATTTTTATTTTTAGGTTCAGTTTCAAATAAAGCCTTTACAACTCCCTGAGCCCATGTGTTTTTGCATTGACTTTTTCTAATTAATTCCCTTGTATCATATCGGATATCATCTAAACGTTCTCCTGTTTCTGAACAAAATTCAATTCCTGTATCTATTGTACCATTCTTGTTTTCACTAACTCTTCTCCGAGGCATCCCAATCAATTTTCAGGGATGCTGACGGTAATATAACGTTTTATGAAAAAATATGATTAAAAATAAAATTTCAATAAGTATTTTCATATCCCATTATCTCAAAATAGACTCGGGATACTTGTACAAATCCCTGGTCATATTCTTTTGGTGCATTTCAATTGTACCGCCACCAATTTCTAATAATTTTGAATCTCTCCACAATCTCTCAACAACATACTCTCCAACATAACCATACCCCCCCATTACTTGGATTGCACGATCTGCAATATTTTTAGCCACAGTAGATGAAAATAACTTAACGCCATCTGTATCTAATCTATAACCTCCAGATTCCAAATTAATCATTCTAGCAGTATTATACACATATGATTGCATTGCTTTGTATTCAGCATAACTTTCAGCAATATGTCTTTGGATTTGCCCATATTCCCTAATCGGTTTTCCAAAAGAATGCCTTTCTGAAGCATAGCGATTCATCTCTACCAAAGATCTTCTTGCGATTCCAAGACTCATTGCTGCTAATGCAATTCTTTCAATCTCTAAATTCCTCATCATATGAGATATAGAACCTCCAACGGAACCTACTAGATTTGAAGGAGGTACGATACAATTTTCAAAAACCAATTCGGCGGTATTAGATGCCCTCATACCTGATTTATCGTAAATTTTCTGACCTACAGAATATCCATCCATCCCTTTCTCTATCAAGAATGTAGAAATTTCAGGCCTACCCTTAGAATCTTCTCCAGTTTTAGCATACAACCAAACTAAGTCTGCTGGAGTGCCATCTTCATCTATAGATCCATTAGTAATCCACATTTTATTACCATTGATTACCCAATTTCCGTCTGAGTTTAATTCTGCAGAAGTTTGCATCCCCATTACATCAGAACCATAATCAGGTTCGGACATAGCCATACAACCAATTAATTCTCCTGAACATAAACCAGGTAAAAATCTTAGTTTTTGCTCTTCTGAACCATTCAAGGAGAGATTATTAGCAGTCAACATAGAATGTGCAAGAAATGATAATGTAAATGCAGGATCAGAAGAAGATAACTCTTCATGAACAATTATTGTAGAAACAGTATCCAATCCAGAACCCCCATATTCTTCTGGAACAGTGATCCCAAGAAGTCCAAGTTCACCTAGTTCTCTAAATAATTCAAGATTAAACTTTTCATTCTTATCATGCTCTAAAGCTTGTGATTCTACTTTTTTCTCTACAAAATCCCTTACCATCTCACGTAACATAGAATGTGATTCCGTAGGGTTGATTAAATCGAAATCTGAAATATCCCTTTCGCTCATTGCATCTCCGAGGTAAACGTTGCTTTTATTATTTTGAAATTTTTTCTAAACAATTATTCGTAACTCTAACTAATTCTCTTGCAATGGAAACCTCTGCAACAGAGTGACCTGCATCTGGAACAATTATCAATTCGGAATTTTTCATCTTTTGGTGTAATTCCCAAGCACTTTTCACAGGACATACGACATCATATCTACCATGAATAATCCAAGTTGGAATATGTGCAATCACATCAACATCTCTCAATATTTGACCTTCATCTAAAAAGATACCATTTACAAAATAATGTGATTCTATTCTTGCAAAAGCATCAGCAAATTCTGAATCATCTGCTGCTTCAATATATTTTAAATCTGGAATTAATTTACTTGTAGACATTTCCCACCGGGTCCATTCAAAAGCAGCCGATTTACGCACATCATCGTCATCACTTGTAAGTCTGCTGTAATAAGCACTAATCAAATCATCTTGCTCATGAACAGGTATATGATTCATATAAGGCGCAAATGCATCAGGAAAAATATGGCTTGCACCATCTTGATAAAACCATCTTAATTCAGAACGTCTACACATAAAAATGCCTCTTAAAACTAATGCTTGTACTCTTTCAGGATAAGTTTCAGCGTAAATCAAAGACAGAGTTGCCCCCCAAGAGCCGCCGAAAACAATCCATTTTTCTATACCTAAGTGAATTCTCAATGATTCTATATCTGAAACACTAGCCATAGTATTATTATCCTCTAATTCTGCATGAGGTTTTGATTTACCACAACCCCGTTGATCAAATTGAATTATCCTATATTTCTCTGGATCAAAGTATCTTCGATAAATCGGCTGACTCCCACCCCCAGGACCTCCATGAAGTACAATTATAGGATGACCACGCACATTACCAGATTCTTCCCAATGAATTGTATGAAGGTCACTTACCTGTAAATCGCCTTCAAAATTAATTTCAATATCTGGAAATAAGACATCATCTAATACTACTCCCATAGTTTCTCCGAAAAATAACAAGAATATCAACTATATCCCATAGTTGGTTTTTTGAGGTGTAGCAGGTTCGACATTATATGGAGAGCATAGTAGATTACGCTAATGAGCAATTCGGAAGTGAATGGGGCATTTATGCATTAATTTTTTCTGCATTAATCATATCAATAGTTTCTAGACAAGTAACTATTTTCTTACTTCCCAAGATTTTCTCTGCTGCAATAAAAAAATCTAATAAATTTGCACAAATTGAACTTAAATCGAGAAATAGCATTGGAACTGCAATATTAGGCCTTATTCTTTGGAAATCATTAGAACAGATGCCAAGAATGGGGTTTTCTGGCACAATTATACTTTGGTGCTTTGTAATCGCAAAATTAATTTTCCTAGTATTCATAATTAGGGCTGCATTAAAAATGGTTGATGGCATAACTATTGCTGTAGGATTAATTGATAATGATGGAGAACTCGATACTACTGAAAAAACATTGATTTCAGCCCTTGAATCACTGGCTAGATTTGTAATATTTGTTTTAGGAATTCTCTTCATATCAGAAACGTTTGGTTTTGATATTACAACATTAATAGCAGGATTAGGAATTGGTGGATTA
>NZRR01000040.1 GCA_002696315.1 Methanobacteriota archaeon
TTTAATATATCAAATAATACACCNTCAAATGATTCNNTTTTTAANGACTTTAAAAATTCTAAAGCNTCCATATGATNATCCGCTTTCATNTTTTCATTCAANTCATTNGTNANATCTGCAGGGCTATTTTCNCCNGCAAANGGGTCACACCAAATNCCTCCATTTATTTCTTCATTTAACAAATCNNGTATNGGCTTTATTGTAAATGTCCATTTGTTTGGCATGGCCCAAATCCTTTCAATTCTCATTAAACTCACTTATCTCTTCTAAATTAAATTAATTCCATCTTAACGTCTTCTATTTCTTGTTTTNTTTCTTGAATTGTTTCTTGAATTGTTTCTTGAGTTAGTTCTTGTGTTTCCTGTCTTTCTACTAGAATTACGTTGGCTTTTGTTNTGTCTGNNATTTCTAGATNTNGTATTGNTTTTTNTTCTAGAATCGCGCTGATTTCTGNNCCTACNCTTATTGCTGTTAATTGGACCTCTACGATTTCTACGTCCACGATTATTTCTANAATTTTTAACACGTTCNGGTTTACNTTTACGCATAGGTGCTCTTTTGAATTTGAAATTCGATTTAGGTAAAATACCGAGATCTGGGGGTAAAAACNTTTCATTGATTCCTACATCTTTTTGAATCCGCATTAATGATTTCTTTTGGGGCTTTTGAACTAACGAAATTACAACTCCATTATCGCCTGCNCGCGCTGTTCTCCCGCTTCTGTGCTTGTAAGCTTTCGAATTTTCTGGAGGATCATAATGGATTACAGATTTTACATTATGTATGTCTATTCCCCTTGCAGCAACATCNGTAGCAATCAACGCAAGATCTTCTCCTCGTGTGAAACTTTTCATTGCATTGTTACGTTGACCTTGGGTCAGACCGCCGTGTAAAATTGAGACTCTAATTCCCAAATTTTCTAGTTCATCACCAATACGTTCAACGCCTGCTCTTGTACGACAAAATACAATACATCTACCATATTTTTTGATTACTTCTGCTGTAACTTCGGATTTTTTCGAATTTTTTGCTAACCAAAAGAAATGTTTCATTGAATTCATTTCAATTTCTTTTGGACCGACCTCAATTCTAACTGGATTGTATTGATAATTTTTAATTAAATCTCCAACATCATCATCTAATGTNGCACTAAATAAGATTGTTTGACGTTCGTAAGCACATTCATCTAAAATTTGGCAAACTGGTTCCATAAAACCCATATCTGCCATCCTATCTGCTTCATCAATAACAACAATATCTGTATCTTCAAGACTTAGAGCATTTTGTTCTAATAAATCAATTAATCTTCCAGGGCATGCCACAAGAATATCTACTCCTCTTTCAAGTGCTCTAAATTGTTTTGAATAAGATGTTCCTCCATATATGGCTAACACATCTAAATCAACAGATGATGCTAGCGGAGTAAGTACTGAATAAATTTGTTCTGCTAATTCACGCGTTGGTGTAAGAATCAATGCNGTAGGAAGGTGNGGTTTTGCTCGCTTNCAACGTGAAATTAANGGTAAAGAAAACGCNAATGTTTTTCCAGANCCNGTTGGAGCCCTACAACAAATATCATTTCCAAGCATTGCATCTGGTATTGATTCTTTTTGAACTTCNAATGGTTCAAAAATTCCTTGCTTCTTTAGAGCTTTAATTAAATTACTTTCAATAGCAAGGTCCGAAAATTTAGTGGACATAATTATGTGGTTCGCTTTTGGCAACATATATAGCATGGCTGGAGTAAATAACTAAAAATTTGTTATTTTAACTCTAAGTTACTACTCTTGGTCATTAAATTCAATAGAAGAAAGTGTTGAATTNGCAGCCATTAAACAAGTCAATATATCATCTACAGTGGAACGTAAACTACCTGGTGATTTTGATATTACTGTGACTTTTAACTCAGCATGTTCATCATCTAAAATTATACTCTCAAGAATAAATGATTCAGGATCGTCTACTTTTAGCGTATTTGCTAATATTTTCACTTCCTCTTGTTCACCNTTCCACGAAAGTATCGCTTTAAATTCCTCAGACACGAATGCCGAAGACATAAAACTAGACTTGAGTTTTACGTATAATTTATACTATTTTGTTCAATTAAATGCTATTAACTTTGCAACNAAATTATTAGGGGATTTGTTCTGAGGAAATGTAGGAGAGAGTATTATATCCNGTATTGATATTTTTTTACCTGGTTCGGGTGGTGCAAATGTCAATACNATACANACTGAAAATAGTGGTAGAAAATGTATATTATTACANCGGAAAAAAGATCTTTCAGAAACTTTNGAATTNGNAAAAGCTGTTGGTCTAGAGGTTGTTGAATCTATTTTTCAATCTGGTAAAGANAATCCCAGAACATTTTTTGGAAGTGGCAGATTAAATGCAATTGCTGCTGAATTAGACGTCAGGAATTCAGCACACCCTTGGCATGGAGTTGATCTAATTTTAATTCAGACTAATGCAACTTCAACACAATTAGTGGAACTTAATAGAATACTAAAAATCGAATGTTGGGATAGAGTTAGATTGTTACTAAATCTATTCACCAATCAAGCAAATAGTGTAGAAGCAAAATTACAAGTTAAATTAGCAAAGTTACAAGCAGATCGTTCGATAATGAGAGAATTAGCTAATCTTCAAAACAGAGGTGAAAGGCTAGGATGGGGGGCTGGAGGAAGGCACGCTCTAGAAAATAATATGAAAATTGTTGAAAGAGAGATTATAGCCTTACAACGTAAAAAAAGGAGAAGAGATGTTTCTGAAAGTGAAAGAAGAAAAAGAAGAACGAAAACTGGTGTGAAAACAATTGGTCTAATCGGTTATACAAACGCTGGGAAATCGAGTTTATTCCATGCAATGGCTGGAAAGCCAGTATTAATTGAGAATCAATTATTCTCTACACTTGAAACAACAATAGGAAGAATGCAAAAGAGTCCTAGAATTCTAATGGTAGATACAATTGGATTTGTTGATAATTTACCAACTGTATTACTTGATTCATTTAATTCTACAATTAAGGAAAGTATTATTTCAGATCTAATTTTATTGATTATTGATGGTAATGATGAAAAAAATGAATTTATTAGAAAATTAGAAACTACCTTAAGAGAGTTGGAGGCACAAAAAGATAATTTTAATTTTGATAAATTACAAACGGTTATTACAAAATGTGATTTAGTAACAGAACAAAAATTAAATGAATTATGTGAAGTGATAAAAAAGTATGATCTGTCTGTACCAATTAGAACTTCAAGTGTTGAAAAAATTGGAGTTATTAAATTAAGAAATACAATTTTATCAAGGCTGTTTGGAAAACCAATTTCTATCGATATTTTTCCCCCAACAGAAAATAATCATGAGTCTCAATCTGCAATAATAGCAAATTTATATGATTTAGGGCATGTAATTAAAGAAACAAAAATAGATACATTAGATACTATACGTATTACACTATGGGTGGACGATGCTCTATTGAATCGTTATCTTTCTAAAATAAATAATCAGTTAATAATTTCAGAAAATACAACGGAGGTTTCGGTATGACTAATGATAAAAATTTAGAAGACAAATATGTCGAAAAAATTGTATCAATGGGGTATACAGAGGAGAATGCAAGAGATTATATTGAATCTAAAAAACCTAAAACTACAGAAGTCGATCCAAATCTAGGGCTTAATAATGTCGAGGAATTGGAAATAAAACTTCCAGAAGTAAATGAGTCTGTATTTGCAAGTAGCTCCAATATTTTACTTCAAACTCAAAGTGCTGTAAATCCTTATGCTAGAGGTTTGGCTGTTCTTTTGTTAATCGGATGTATAGCTGGATTCGTAAATGGTATTGATTATCTATCACCAACATCTGGGTTAATAAAACCTCATGACCTGATTTTTTCTCAAACGGTTAATGCACCTGAAGATTCTGCAATTTTGCTTGGTACAGTAACTTTAGAAGATGGAAGTCCTGCCCAAAACTATACTATTATTGTAAGAATAAATCTCGAACGTGGAGGAGGTAATCATTTCTCAATAACAGATCAAGATGGAAAATTTAGAATAGAAAATTTAACTCCAAGTTTATCATTTTTAGATATTGCAATTGTTGAAGATGATTTCACATACGGAATTTCTCATAGTATCTTACTTAATCCACCTGCTGGATTTGAACCATATGGTTTTACCCAACTTGACATAGTTTTTCCAGATAAAAGTGAATTCGATTCAGATAATGGTACAGGTGTATTTTGGGAACATTATTCAGATGAAATGGATTATCTTCCTTTAATTGATCCTTCCGCGGCCACAATTTATTCTATAGTCGGATATGCATTTATTGGTTTAGCACTCCTAGGAGGAATTCTATCTTTAATTGCCATAAATACTGGTAATTTAGGACTTGTTAGAAGTGCCTCAGGACTTGTATTTTTCTCCATGGGACATTTTTATTCTGCCTGTTGTCTAGGATTAGTAGTTCTTTTGCTTAGTTTTGTAATTCCAAAAAATGAAGGCTTTTGAGGTATGGTGTTATCCTCTAATTGAATCCGATGACAAAAGTTGAATTCGAAGATTTGTCCGAATGGGCTTGGGCAATTAGAGAATTGCCATCTAGTATTGAGGCAATTTATATTGATGAAGATTTAATTTTAGCTGGAGATAAAGAAGGAAATATTGTTTGTTGGGGTTCTGATGGAGAACTTATTTGGAAACAAAACGTAGGAAATCGAGTCGAGAATTTTGTATTAACAAAAAGTTCTGAAAATGCAAATCTATTCTTAGTTTCGGGATTGGAGATATTTGGATTAAATTCTTCGACCGGAAATATAGTTTGGAAAGCAGAATTAGAAGGCATTAGTGATTGGGTGACTGTGGATGAAAAATATCAGCAAGTGATTGTTACAAGTTCTGTATTTGATATCGAATATCATGATTTCATTGAAGGGGCTTGTTGGAGGTTCTCCTTTGATGGTCAACTTTTAGATTCGTATAAAATGGATGAAAAGGCATGGCATTTGTATTCTGATGATGAAAATGTAATACTAGGACTAGGTAGGCCAAGAAATGGTATTTTGACCGTTAAAAAAGATAAATACGAACATTTAGAACTAGAAGATAGCCCTATTTGTTGCGGATACAAAAATATTCTTGGTCATTCAAATGGAGTTATTTCAATTTTTAACAATAGGAAAATAAAATCTCAAAAAATTTCTGATTCTGCGATTAGTGCTATTAATATACAGAATAATTCATTTCTAATTTCTGATCAATTTAAAAAATTATTTTATCTAGTCAAAGGAGATATTCTGTGGGAATACCAAGCTCCTGAAATTCTTTCTTTACTAAATGGAGTTAAATCTACAGAACTAAATTTGACATTTGCAAGTACAAGAACTGATAATGGTTCAAAATTATTTTTATTAAATTCTGAGAATGGTAGTTTGATTTTTAACTCAAATTCAAAAAATTCGATTAGAACAACATCGAGTAATGAGAATATGCTTTTACTTGGAATGGATAATGGAAAAATATTAATTTTAGAAATGGATCTATTACTCCGAAGATTAAATCAGAAAAATGGCGATGAAGAGATAGATGAAGGTCGTAAAAAAATGTTAGAACGATTGCGTAAACTAAGAAAATAATTATCTCGAGGGGCCTATCATTTTCTCTGGCTTAATCCATTTATCAAATTGAGTATTTGTCAAATATCCTAATTCTATTCCTGATTCTCTCAATGTCAAACCTTTTTCATGAGCGTTTTTAGCAATTTTCGCTGCTTTATCATATCCAATGTGATTATTTAATGCAGTAACTAACATTAATGAATTTTCTAAATGATCTTGAATTACTTCTTCATTTGCTTTCAATCCATCTACACACTTTTCTCTAAATGAGCGGCAAGAGTCGGTTAGTAATCTAACTGAATGTAACAAATTATAAATCATCATTGGTTTGAAAACATTCAATTCAAAGTTACCTTGTGTTCCTCCAATTGTAAGTGCTGTATGATTACCAATTACCTGACAGCAAACCATTGTCATAGCCTCAGATTGGGTTGGATTGACTTTTCCTGGCATGATTGAAGAACCTGGTTCATTTGCTGGAAGTGATAGTTCTCCTAATCCACATCTTGGTCCAGAGCCAAGCCAACGTAAATCATTTGCAATTTTCATCAAACTAGCTGCTAAAGTATTCAATGCTCCAGATGCGGAAACAATTGCATCATGGGCTGCTAATTGTGCAAATTTATTTTTTGCAGAAACAAATGGTAATCCTGTTTTTTGTGCTATTGTACTTGCAACCATATCTGCAAAATGAGGATGAGTGTTCAATCCTGTACCAACTGCTGTACCTCCTAGTGCTAACTCATAAAGATCTTGTAAAACGAATTCAACTCTACGAATATCTGCATCTAACATGGAAACATATCCACTAAATTCTTGTCCTAATGTTAAAGGCACTGCATCCATTAAATGTGTTCTCCCAATTTTTACAATTGAGTTAAATTCTGCTGCTCTCTTGTGTAACTCTTCTCTCAAATTGTTTAATTCAGGTAATAACTTATGCTTGATTTCTTCAGTAGCAGAGATATGCATTGCAGTTGGAAATGTATCATTTGAAGATTGACCACGATTCACATGATCATTGGGATGTACGGGAGATTTACTACCCAATTCTCCACCTGAAATTTCAATAGCCCTATTTGCTATGACCTCGTTCGTATTCATATTAGTTTGAGTACCGCTGCCTGTTTGCCAAATTCTTAAGGGGAAATGATCGTCTAAATCTCCTAAAATTACCTCTTCAGCTGCTTCAACAATCAATTTTGCAACTTTTGGTTCTAATTGATTTAATTTCATATTTACTTTGGCGGCGCTCTGTTTTAATATTCCAAATGCTCTAATTACAGCACGAGGCATTTTATCCTCCCCAATATCAAAATTAACTAAAGAGCGGGCAGTTTGAGCACCAAAATACCTATCAGAAGGTACCTTGATATCTCCCATAGTATCTTTTTCAATTCTTACTTCTGAATTTGATTTTAATTTCTTAATAGGTTTAGATTTCTCTGTAGTTGGTTGTTTACTATTCGCTTCGATTCCTAAATTTAGTAATCTGGTGATTGTTGCTGAACGACCTTCTTCTCTTCCCTTTCCTGTGTGGCCATCTAATTTTATTGCTAACTCCTCAGGAATACTGATGCTCAAAATTCTTCGATCGCCCGCTCTATGTTGCGCCATGTGTAGGCCTAGAGTTTTTAATTAATAAATACTCTTTTTTCTTTAATTAGTGAGATTATTCTTGATTTATGCGTCTACTCTAGTTACAGAAATAATTTGCTGGGGTTCTACAGGTTTGTCCCTACCATCTGTTCTACATCCTTCAATCGTCTTTACCACGGACATTCCTGCAACAACTTTTCCAAATACAGGATGTTGTGAGGAGGTCTGTCTATCCCACCAATCTAAAAATGAATTGTGTTTTGTATTGATGAAAAATTGTGACCCGCCGCTATTAGGTCCAGCATTAGCCATACTTAGTGTACCAATTTCGTTTGAAAATTTAGCGTTTTCTAAATGTTCATCTTTAATATTGTATCCTGGGCCTCCAGTTCCTTGCCTAGGACTATTTGGATCCTTGCTATGTGGGCATCCAGCTTGTAACATAAAACCTTGAATGACTCNATGGAAATGCAATCCATNATAATATCCCTTATCTGCTAGTTCCAGAAAGTTACCAGCAGTTATTGGCATAGTGTCTGTAAATAATTCAATTGTTATATCTCCCGCAGAGGTCTTCATTAGTACGTTTGTTCCTACCATAATCCCTTCGAACACTAGGGGGTTTTTGAGATTGACCTTTTCTGAAATTAGACATATAATCTGTTTAAACTTAACTCAAATTGTAGCCATTGATTATTTGCTTCTGGTCTATCATCCATATTTTTGTATGCTAAGTCCGGTGGTAAAAGTACCGTATGAGTCGATGATGCGCCTAATCCGTCGATCCTGCAGGTTGCAATATCCGCACAATCTAAACCAACTTGGCCCCATCCAAAACCCTTGATGTAATTATCATCTTGTCCTGCCCTAACAGGTAAATCTCCCTCGTCTAATAATTCTCCAGTATCGTAAATGAATACTTTGTAATGTACGTCCAAATTTTGTCCTTCTTCGATATGAACTCCATATTGAGTNCTGGAAACAATAGCAATTTTCAATACTATAGATGCATTGGGATCGATTGAGGATTCAATNGTTGCATAAATATATTCATCTTGCACTTCTGCATTCAAAACCANTGAAATTAGTCCCGATTCATTTGCTTCTACAGATAAAGAATTACCAGTAGAACCAAAGCCAATTTCTTCGATTGCATTTCCATCGTTGTTTGTTGATAAATTTACNATAAANTCTTGATTTGANGAATCTGCATTTCTTATCGCTATTACTGCCCTGTCCCCTATTCCATTTTGTTCCCAAATACATTCGACTTCACCCGGATACCAAAATATCTCATCTTGTTCATGCATTATCTCGGGCATTTCCCATGTTCCATTTAATGGGGTGCAAGTGTCGAAGAGTAATTTTGCTTCCCAAGGCCATCTACCGTCAATCATATTTGGTAGTGAAAGTGGCTGATCTTCGGGGGCTTTATCCATGTTTTCTAATGAGTCTAAGAAATCCAAAGTACCTTGATATAGCCAAACACCTGACAAAATAAGTAACACAGCAGCACTAATTGAAACAATGTCTAGAATTCTCATAACTCCAGGTGTATTGAAAGCGGATAAATCAATCCATCCCCCTTCTTCATCGCCACGATTACGGCTTAGCCATATCCTCTTCACAAGAGAGGCTAGAAAATACATTTCTTAAACCACTTTCTAATATTGTTATATTTTTTAATATAAAAACTCATATTGAATATACGATTGGAGCACATTATGAAATCAAGAGTAATTACAATTTTTTTGATATTGGTAATGCTCTTGGCGGTACCTACAATTAACGCTAATGAAGATGGAATCATCAACAAATCAGTAAACGGATGTACTTGCCACGGAGGTGGAGAAGGCAATGCAGAAGTTGTAATTGATCTACCAGAAGAATATAGTCCTGGACAGACCTATTCCCTAGATATAACTGTGACTAGTGGAGGTTTTACAAGTGGAGGTTTCAATTTGGCTACTTCTGCCGGTAGTCTGAGCACTAATGATCCGAATACAAGAATTCAATCGGGACAAGCTGTGCATTCTAATGCAAATACAAATTCATGGTCGGTTAATTGGATGGCGCCTCCGCAAGGTTCTGGAACGGTGACTTTTACATTGGCAGGATTGGCTTCTGATGGTAACGGACAAAAAACAAATGATGGTTGGGCAACTCTCTCATTAGAAGTTCTAGAACTTGATTCTGCTCCCGAAATAACTAATGTACAAATATTGCCATTAAATCCCACTTCTTCTGATACTTTAGAATTAAATTATGATTATGATGATGATAGAAATCAGCCCGATGTGAGTTCTATTGCTTGGTTTAGGAATGGAGAAATTGAATTCCAGGGCAATGCACTAACAGAAGGCATTATGGAAATTAATTACTCAAATACAGAAAGAGGAGACGTTTGGAGTGTCCAAATTATGCCTAATGATGGTACGAATTCGGGAGAAATAATTGCAGAAGAA
>NZRR01000041.1 GCA_002696315.1 Methanobacteriota archaeon
TTCTCCACTAGTTCTAATTATCAAATCCGGATCTGGAACATCTTTTGTATAAAGTCTATTACTTACTTCTTTCTCATCAATTTGTTCTAAAGATAACTCGCCAGATGCATGTAAAGAAGCAATTTCTCTAATAGCCTGTACAATTTCTTCCCTACTCCCATAGGCTAAACAAATAGTGAATACATAATCTTCATAATTTTCAGTACTTTTTTCTGCTTTTTTTATAGATTCAATTACTTTATTAGGCAATAATTCTCTTCTGCCGATCACAGAAATTTTTACTTTATTTTCNTGAATTCTTTTATCAACAATTAATTCTTCTAAACCCAAAACATATAATTCAAATAATTCTTCTAATTCTTCTTCGCTACGATTATACAAATTTTCTGTTGAAAGAGCGTATACAGTAAGATATTTTATTTCGAATTCCAAAATCCAGTCCATTACATCTTCCAATTTCTCTTTACCTAATTTATGACCTAGTGCTACTGGAATTAATTTTTGAAATGCATGTCTCCTATTTCCATCCATAATACAGGCAACATGTTCAGGCAATCTTCCTTTTCTAATTTCTCTGTTTAATTTTCTATCTACGGCATTCCCTAATGCTTCACCTAACCTGTGTGTAAAGCCAGCCATTAACTGTCCGAGAAATTCTTTGCTATTAGTGCTCTCCCTTAAAATCTCAAATTATATTTTTAATATGGAGGNAGACTAGTATTTCTATATACTCTCATTCCAATNNAATAGATTGAAATACCNGCACCTAAAATAAAAATCTTAATTCCNANACTTAAATTNGGCCAAAGTAAAGCAATCGTNGTACTACTCAATAACATTCCTAAAGCTGAACCTGAGATAATTCTNTAATTAAATAAATTTCTCTGAATATCCTTTACTCCCTTAATCCATTTTTTATTATATTTAATATCGAAAACTCTNGCCAAAAATAGATTTCTTAGTTCAACATCATATCTCCAAATTTGCATTCCTCCTAAATTCCCATCTAGAGCTGACTTAGAATACCATTTTTTAGGTGCTTGTTTTTTCCATGATTCGAAAAGAAGTTTACGTAAATATCCCTTAGAACTANTNCCTGAGAATGATGATGAATTATCGATTTCTACATATAAACTTGCTAGATCCCTGAGACATGAAAAACGATTATTTTTAGTAACTAGTCCTTCAAATGATTGGAAGCCTAAATTCAATAAATCTAAAGTAACTTCATCGTTAANCATTNTCCAATCGTTTAAATTTAAATCTCCAAGAGATCTTATTGAATCTGTATTTTTTGAGTGGGGAGCCCTCCACAATGTTCCCGAGGAAGAAATTGTTTCAAGTCTCTTTAATCTAGAATTCCATTCTTTTTCCATTCTTGGTGCAGATGTTTCTAACATTTTAGTGTGGAATTTACCTAATATTTCCCCCATATCAGAAAAAATAGCAGAAGATTCGGATTTCCATTTGATTGGTTTTGATTTAATTGATTTTCTAAAAACGAAAACATCTAATCCCTTCCATTGAATCCCCCCTGTAGGAATTAACAATAAAGGTGATTTTTCTAGTTCTGACCACTTTCTGCGCCATGAACTAACTGGAAAATTATGAAAAATTCCTTGAATAGTATTTTTTTTATTTGAAATTGTGAAATTAATTCCCTTTTTACTTTCTTTAATTTCAATTTTTTCAAACGTTTCTGAGTAATTAAAATCCCCCCATATTTCAAAATCATCTAAATTTTCAATATTCTTAATTAATTCATTAAATACTTTAATATCATCAAAATTTTCTATATTAAACATATCTAATGTTCCANATTCAGTATGAACATTGTAGTGNTGAAATAAANTAATTGATTNATTTNNAGTAGTTTCTTTCACGATTCCAANCGGGNACCAAGGCTTGGATGAAAATTGTTCCACGAACTNTCGCAATTAGTCTACATCTTTGAAACTTCCATATAATTCAATAATGCAAGCCCNGTGGGGTTGTCGATAGGAACATGAATTCAACACAAATTTTGGATGAAGAATTAACTCCAATTAAATCAATGGGTACTATGATGATGCTCATTATACTTGTTTTTTCTGCTTTTCCAACCATNGTTGCAGATGTAGCTATAGCCCAAGATTCTGATGAAGTNTCTGGTAGTTCTCCNGAAGAAATTTGGAGTCTAGCGTATGTAAACCAAGTTCATCCNTGGGGAGGAGATGACAGAGCTCAATTCAAAGCTTATCATAGTTATTTCACCTTGAGAGAGAGGATGATGGAGCTTACTGAAGATACAAATAATCGTGTAGGGTTCGATATAATTGAATTCCATGANGGTATGAATGGTGGATTAAATAAAAGAGGGCAAGAAACAACAATAGATACTTACGAAGGATGGTTTTACAACCATGCATCTCCATGGGTAAAAATAACTGGTGGGGGAGAAGATCTTGGAGGTGTTGAAGGTGGAGAATGTAATTTATTCGTTGGAGATTGTGGGAATTATGCTGATATTCCTGATGTACAAATGGTAGGGAATTTCCATGCAAGAGAATGGATGTCATTTGAAGTACCAATGATGTTTCTAGAGCTTATTGCACATTATTACGGTACTGCTGGAATTGATAATGATGGAGATGGTAAAATCGATGAAGATCCATTCGGAGATATGGATGGGGATGGAATCATTGATGATGATGGTGATTGTACTGGCTTAGACCCATCTTTCCAAGATAGTAACGGTGATGGTGATTTATGTGGACCAGGAGATTTAGGTGTTGATGAAGACTTTTCTGAACAATGGATTACAGACTTAGTAAATACAAGAGAAATTTATCTGGTTCCTATGTTGAATACCGATGGTCTACGTTATGATATGGAAGAATACTGTGGGCCAACTGCTTGGGAGAACTGTGCCACAAGTGGATGGAGAAAGAATCTTAGAGATAATACCGTGACTGGAGTAACACCAATTCCAGATATTGACGAAGAAGTTGATGAGGGGTGTGACGGAGTTGACTTAAATAGAAATTTTCAATTTGAATGGGGCGCACCCCTAGGAGCAACTGGACCTCTATTCCCTGGGGCTTGCTATGCTGGCCAAAATAATGATGTTTACAATGGACCAGTAGACGATACAGATAATGATGGAGATGGACAGATTAACGAAGATCATGTTGATGGAAATGATGATGATGCAGATGGATTAGTAGATGAAGATTGGTGGGGAGGTAACTCGGAGCCAGAAACCAAATTTATTCAGGATTTAACTGAAATGAATGACGATGATGGAGATGGTGCTTCAGATTTTGCTATTACTTTAAGCTGGCATTCATTTTCTGAACTCGTATTATATCCGTGGGGGCATTGTACTAACTGTGAAACTGATGACCATCTAGAATTAATTTATCATGGCGATAAAATGGCTGAAATGACAAGTTATGAAAATATTCAATCATCAGACCTATATCCCACCACTGGAGATTATTGTGATTGGCAATATGGGGCACATGATGCTTATTGTTACACAATGGAGATAGGAACGGCCTTTCATCAACAACCAGAAGATATCAATTCTATCGCTGTAGAAAATATTGGAGTCCCGTTTTATATCGCTGAAATAGCCGATGATCCTAGAGAAAGAGCAAGAATTGGCTTAGAGGAAGCCGATAAATCACAATGGATTGTAACTCCTGATAACCTAACTGTACCTGATGGAGGACATGTGCCTATTACAATGTGTGTAGACCCGATATTCCCTTGGACTTCAAATACAAATTACTCACATGTCATGTGGAGAATGGTTCAACCAAGTAGATCTCAATCTAATTTCGGTGCTAGTGAATGGATTGAAGAACCATGGCAAATGACTGGATTTAATGAAACAGGTCAAAATTGTACATTAACAAATTTGCAAGAAGGTATCTTGATTTCTGCGGACCTTCCTGTACCAGAAGATAAATCAGGTAAATTACATTATAAATCTATGTTAGGAACTAGATCTGGAACATTCCCCTTTGCTTATCCCGTCCCAATGGGCACTTACTATGTTGTTGATATCCCCTACAGAGCTCCCTTTGGAAGTGCAGCATTATCTTTCATGCTGTTCGCAATAGTAGCGGGGGCAGTATGGGGTGGATTAGCGAAATGCCTACACCTTATCTTAAGAGAAGACGATGAAAATATTGAATGGAATAAAGAAGACCCTGCAGGAGCGTGAATAAATGGGTCAATCAGACGAATTTAGTGGACGTTTAGGCTTAATTTTTGCTACTATCGGTGCTGCAATAGGAACTGGGAATATTTGGAGATTTCCGCGGATGGTAGGTGCTAACGGAGGAGGAAGTTTCCTTATTCCTTGGTTAATTTTCTTATTTTTATGGTCTATTCCACTAGTTATAGCTGAATTTGCTTTGGGTAAACGCAGTAGAGCAGGTACTGTTGGTACTTTTAGAATGTTTACAGGTAAAAATTATGCATGGATGGGGCTTTGGACTGCGTGGATTTCTACTGCTATTGGTTTCTATTATGCAATTGTAGCAGGATGGTGTATGAAATATTTCACTATGGGCGCTACAGGAGGATTAGCACAAGGAACTGATTTTATTGCTGAATGGAATAATTTCTTAGGAAGTGCAGGTCAAGTAATTTTATTCCAATTTTTAATTGTTTTAATTTCTGTAGGAGCAATATGGAAAGGTGCTAAAGCAATTGAAAAAACAAATGTATGGATGATGTCAAGTTTATTCGTATTACTTTTCTTAGTGTTGTTCTTATCACTATGGATGGATATGAAAGATGGAAGTCTAGACGGATTTACATTCATGTTTACAGTTGACCCAGAATATTTGAAAGATCCAAAAACATGGATAAATGGTTTATCCCAATCTGCATGGTCTTGTTCTGCTGGAATGGGTATGGCAATCACATATGCAGTATACATGCGTAAAGATGAGGATACCGTACTAAATGCTGCAACAATGGGGTTAGCAAACAATAGTATCTCTATAATTGCTGGTTTAGCAGTATTATCTGCTATCTTTGCAGTTTCTACAGATCCTCTTTCAGTCGTTACGGGTGGATCTTCAGCAATTACTTTCTTAGCATTACCAGAAGTATTTTCTGAAGCACCTGGTGGAAAGACTGGGGCTATGATAATGGTGACAATGTTCTTCTTAGCACTAACTTTTGCTGCTTTAACAAGTATGATTTCAACAATTGAAATGTGTGTTAGAAATTTTGTAGATCATGGATTTAGTAGAGATAAAGCTGTAGGAGCCACTGCAATTGCAATATTCATCCTTGGTATTCCAAGTGCTGTAATTGCAATAAAAGTTGATTCCGCTAGTGGAGTAATGTATCCTGAATTCCTTGAAGTACAAGACCATATATGGGGATATGGGTTAATGTTTAGTGGATTATTTATTGCATTCACAATCTGGAAATATGGATGGAAAATATGGAAAGAAAAAGTCGCTGCGGGTGAAGCAGAAGATGGTATAAGAGGATATATGGAACATGGAATGCCAGCATTTAGAGATGACTTCATTAATACTGGAGATAATGATCTATGGGTTGGCAGCTGGTGGGATAAAATCATGTATTTTGGTTTCCCAATTATGTTTTCAGTACTAATCCTATCATATTTCTCTGATTTGATTTTCAGTTTTGATCCATGGTATTCTGCATTTAATCCAGTAGATCCAAAAGGGGCTGGTATTATCTTTGCTTTTTGGGGGGTTGTTGGAGTAACATTCTTCTTCTTTAATAAGAAATTAACAAGTTATCCACTGTACAGAAATGTTCCAGAAGGTGCTGATGCTGACATCTCTACATTACCTGGAGCAGATGATGAAATGATTTTCGTACTTGGGGAAGATACAACAGACAAAATATTTGATGCTGAAATTGTAGAATAGTCTAATTATTGAGTTGTAATTACTTTTCTAGCGGATTATTTCATAACCTAAATTCTCTCGGTTTAGTTTTATGTTCAAGCCTCCTCGCGGAACCCGCGACTTTTATCCTGATGAAATGAGGGTTAGAAATTGGTTATTTGANCATTTTAAAGCCGCAGCAAAATCATTTGGTTTTGAAGAATATGATGCTCCGATTCTAGAAACAGAAGAACTCTACACGAGAAAACAAGGAGAAGAAATTACTCAACAATTATACAACTTTGAAGATAAAGGTGGGAGAAAAGTCACATTAAGACCTGAGATGACTCCATCTTTAGCAAGAATGGTACTTGCAAAGGCAAATACTCTACCTATGCCACTAAAATGGTATTCAATACCACAATGCTGGAGATATGAGCGTATGCAAAGAGGTAGACTCAGAGAACACTATCAATGGAATATGGATATTTGGGGTTCAAATGGTGCAGAAGCAGAAGTTGAGTTATTGTGTGCAATTGTAAATTTCTTTGAACGTATTGGAATAAATTCAACTCAAGTTGGAATCAGAGTGAATAATCGGAAATTATTACAACATGTTTTAGAATCTGCTGGAATAAATGAAGAACAATTTACCCCTGTTTGTATAATTATTGATAAAATGGACAAAATCCCCCAAGAGGCTATTGAGGAACAATTAGGTTCGCTAGGATTAACTTCAGAAAATATTGAATTAATTCAATCTACTTTGAGTCTAAAGGACTTAAAATCAATTAATGAAACTTTAGAGAATGAAAATCCTGCTTTAAATGAATTAAATCAATTATGGGAATTAGCAGAAAACTATGGGATTACTGAATGGATTGAGTTTGATGCTTCGGTAGTGAGGGGACTTTCATATTATACTGGTACAGTTTTTGAAGCATTTGACAAAGGTGGAACATTAAGAGCAATTTGCGGTGGGGGGAGATATGATTCTTTACTTTCTACATTTGGAGGTTCTGATATTCCCGCATGTGGATTTGGATTTGGGGATGTTGTAATTATGGAATTATTATCAGATCTTGACCTCATTCCAGAATTACCTTCGGGAGTTGATGATATTGTTTTTGCAATGAATGAAGAACTTAGAGGAGCCGCTATGCAAGTAGCAAATAAACTTAGAAAAAATGGAAGAAGTGTAGATCTAATTTTAGAAGAAAGGAAGATGAAATGGGTCTTCAAACATGCAGAACGATCTAAAGCAAAAACACTAGTCATGATTACCCCGAACGAATGGGAACAGGGTAAGGTTAGAATAAAGAATCTTGAAAATAAAACCGAAATCGATGTAAATTTGGAAGAAATTTGATTATTCTTCTAATTCTTTATTTTTCTTTGGAACTAATACTACTGCTGCAGCCATCATTGAAGTTAGCATTAAAACAGTAGTAAAACCAGGTGTTGATCCAGCACCAATGCCAACATCATCATCTTCATCATCTCCTTCACCAGGTAACGGCAAATCTATCTCAAGAATTGGGAAAATAACATTAGAATTACATCCATCACAAGATGTGGCTGAATTATCCCTATTATCATCAGGGTGTGTATAAAAGAAATATATTTCAGCTGGTTGATCAAAAATACCTAAAGCAGAACCAGTATCTGCTTCGACTTCATACTCTACTTGAATCTCTATATTGTCTTGATTCTTTTTCCATTCAGTCATATTTTCTGCAACTGCAAATTCCCAATTTATTGTTTCTTGGCCACTTCCGCCTGTTACAAATGTATCACTTGCAACTGGAACTCCTGCTTTCTTGAAAGTAACTGTAAAATCTTTACAAGCCCCACCATTTTGACAATCACTTCCTGTTCTACCCCAGGATTCGATATAGAATGTTCCTCTAATTACTTTATCAAGTTCTAAAGTCATATCCTTTGTAAGCGCTGGGTCCATTCTAAAACTTATATCAATTGATATCTTACCATTAGAAGCGGTCTTATATCCATAACCTTTTGGGGAGCTTCCTTGTTCAGAATTATTGCCATCGTAGAAAAAATGACCTTTACCTCGATCCATTGCTTCGCTTCCAAATAACCAATATGTTGTGTTATTTGCAGTTGGTTGACGGTCATCATTTCCGCCTCCTTGCATCATATTTACTTCATCAACTATTGGTGTTCCTTGAACTGGTGTAATGAGCATTGCCATAACGACAATTGCAACTAAAGATACGCCTCGCATGAATATACGTGGTTGGAGGTTAATATTGAGCATTACTGTTAATCGAACCGCTCAAAACCCGTGTTTACACTCTTATTTGGACTCTGACGGGTGAGTCTTAATGCCTCTCCTAATTTATCGGGTTGAAGTTGTACTTTGTTAACTGCATCTCCTCCTACACCAGTAATAATTGCCATAACTTTGATTGTATCTCCAAAGGAAGGGTCTTGTCTTGCCCCCATAATGACATTAGCATCTTCACTGACTTGATTTGTCATCATTTCCACGACCTGATTTGCGGCTTCAAGTGTCATATATGGTCCTCCCGTTACGTGAATCAAAACTCCAGTAGCTTCCTTTGTATCAATATCCAATAATGGATGATTTAAT
>NZRR01000042.1:0-68190 GCA_002696315.1 Methanobacteriota archaeon
CTCTTCCTGGTTGGATTGTTGGAAAATTAGAGACAATTCCAGGAGTATTGATGGTAATGCCTGATCCTGGAACTCCTGAACCAATTGCTTTAGAAGAACCTGGGGATTTTTCAGTAGTTTCTGGAGAATTACATGGTGCTACGGATTCTTGGGATCTTAACATTAGTGGTAACGGAATTAAAGTTGCTGTTGCAGATTCAGGAATTGATTTTGCTCATCCAGACCTTGATGGAACTCAAGCAAGAGTTAATGATACAAATAGTCCTTGGAATGGATGGCCAATTGTATTTGATCCACGTTCTATGGAAAAATGGCAAAAAGACGGAAATACCTATCCTAATGACTCATCCTCTTGGTATGCAGATACTTCAACTATTGAGGGTGATTTAGATGGAGATGGAAAATTAGATGATTCAAATCTTTCCATTTTAGGAATCAGTCCTTCAATTTCAGGGGAATATCATTTAGGTTTACATCCTGACCCAGTTCTACAATCATTGGCAGGTGGTGAAATTGATATTTTAGTTGTAGATGAAACAATTTCAGGTTTTTATGATGTAGTTTATGTTGATACAAATAGAGATGGTGATTTTAGTGACGAATCCCCTATGAGGAAAAATTTTGAAACCGCGGGCAGAGATCTAGATGATGACGGCTTATGGGATCAATCTGCAGGGATGATATATTGGATTTCTGATGGTATAAATTCAGTACCTTACGGGCCAACTTATACATCAAGAGCAGGATTACAAGATAGAATACCTGGTAATGGTAATCTCACTTTGTTTATGTTAAATGTACATACAGGCCCAGCAGGAAATCATGGCACGCTTTGTGCTTCAGCTGTAGCAGCACAAGGAGTTGTAGGAGATGGGGCAGTTATGGGAATGGCTCCAGATTCTGAATTAATTGCTATTGCCAATATTTATGCAGGTGGTTCAATGCTTGATGTATTCCGTTTTGCTGCAGAAGGATATGATGGAAATTTGACTTCAGGGGACGAATCACAAATAGCATCGTTCTCATTTGGTTGGAGGCCCCCTGAAGGTGGGGCAGATGGGACTGCTTTGTATCTTGATTGGATGACTAGGGTTCATGCAAATAAAACAACCTATCTTGCTGCTGCAGGAAATGGAGGGCATGGTTATGGGACTGTAGCTACCCCTGGAGCAAGTTCGGGAATAATCACAGTAGGTGCCTTTAGTAGTAAGGGTGGAGATAATTGGGGTCAGTCAGTAATGTGGACTGATAGGGGACCTAACGCTCTCGGAAGAATGGATCCAGATATTGTTGCAGTAGGTTGGTCTGCAACAGGAGATACAACTCTTAATCAGAAAGATAATGCAAATAATGCTTACTCTACTTGGGCGGGAACAAGTTTAGCAACACCTGTAGCAGCAGGTTTAACTGCTCTTACAACACAAGCATGGTTCGAAAAACATGGAGAATGGCCCAACAGTTTAGAAATTAGAAATTTAATCATGTCTACTGCAGATGATAGAGGATATGACCCATTTGTACAAGGAGCAGGTTGGTTTAATGCCGAAAGAGCGGTTAAAACTATACTTTCTGAAAATGAATCTACATTTTGGGTTGAGCCTGCATATTGGATGGCTGGTGAGTTATATGGACATAATAGAGATGCAAATATGAATGTATTATTACCAGGTCAAAGTGACAGTATTAATATTACCTTAAATAATACTGGAACCTCTTCTATAGATTTTTTATTCGATCCTGTAGTTATTGAACCCTTGTCCCATAATAAGATAATTTGGAATGCTAGTAGTTCTAATGGATGGGATGGTCATCAAGGTTCAAGGCCTGATTTGGTAATACCTGTACATTTAGAAAACGATCAAAATATAACATTACATAATGATACAATTCTTGTTCGTGCTAGAGCCGCTTTGAATGGTTCAGCATTTGATTATGATCAAAATAAAAATGAAGAAAATAAACCGATAATTAAGATTCTTAGGTGGACTGATGCAGATGGAGATGGAATCTATTGGGATGATTTAGATGGAGATGGTCAAGTAGATGATGGTGAATGGGAGTCTAGTTCAGAATATACAATGGTTACACAAACGGGTCATGTATCTCCTCAAACAGAAGCAAGGATGGGAATGCCCTTAGATCATTCAGATTCTGGAATCTTGGTTGGAGTATGGTTAGAAGANGTTAGNACTAGTAGTATTGATNCAGTAAAAATGGAAATAGATATTACNACATTTGGATATTCTTCAAATACATGGATACAAAATATTNCAGATGTAAATGTATTACCTGGAAATGAAGAAANTATAACAATTAATTTAGATGTTCCTTTAGATGCATATCCAGGATTGCATCAACAAGCTTTAATGATTTCTTCAAATAACGGGTCTAATAATTCTCATTCTTGGCCTCTGCCAATAATCGTAAATGTTGCTATGGATGGACCTACTAAATTATTTTCAAAAGATTTAGATGATGTCACAGAAAATCAAACATTGTATAGTTCAACTTGGCTGCAGGGAGGTCAAGGTTGGGGGTGGAGAGAAGAATCAGGAGACTGGAAATCTATTAGCCTAAATTGGCCATCTAATCTTTCTAATGGTAATATTCTGATTGATGTTGACTGGGATGATAATATTTGGACGGATATAGATGCACANCTGTTGAGCGAGCAAGCACATCCTTACTTTAGTGAAGATCCCTTGGCTTATGGACCTGTACATTTTAGTTTGGAGTCTAGTTCTGTAAATGATTATCAAGGGTCAGGGAAATGGAATTGGAATACATATACNGGCGAAAGTAGAGAATTATTACAAGCNNAAGCATCGAGNGGAATAAAGCAANTATTATTGCATTCAACATTTCATGGAGTAGGCACTAATGAAAATCCAGTGAATNTNACATTTTCTTATGTTGATAGNTTGGGTGCGCCCTTACAAAGGGTTGTTGATGATTGGGCCTTAGGGGACTTCAAAGAACAAATTCAGATTGGTAGTACTCATGATTTGAATATTCAAGAAGTTAGGGCTTTAGGATGGATACAACCTCTTAATTTATTNAACGAAACTGTTAATCAAGATATTCCAGGGGATTGGTCTTCAAGTAGTTATATTAGACAAATAAATATTGTTGATGCTCAGGAGTTAAAAATNAATATAGATTCAAATATGTTTGGTGATGATTTAGATCTTGCAGTCTATAGAGACAGTAANGAAAATGGTATTATAGATTGGAACTCTGAACAACAAGCATCCTCGGGGACTGGATCTAGCAAGGAGAATATATTAATTGAAAACCCNGAAAGCGGGAATTGGTATGTAGTTGTTCATGGATATGATGTTCCAGCGGTTAATACCACTTTTTGGATCGAAGTTGAAGTACTAAAGGGTGATGATTTAACCGTAGAAGATGTTTTACAATTGAATGAATCACAAATCAATCAATCATTTCCAAATGGTAGTGTCCGTTTAGGAGGTTTGGTTCCTAAAGATGTAATAAATCTAAATTTGACCGCAAATACTCCCTCAGAACAAGGAGTTTGGAAGGGAATTCTAGAATTAGTACTTGAAGGAGATTCTGGTNTCGTAGAAATTCCTTATCACTANGAGTTNAATGAGTGGCCNACAGAAATTGAATTTNNACAAATCCAAAANGGTGAATTTAGAAATAGATCAAGTCCTGTAAGTTTGCACTTACTAGATAGAGGGGGCGGCTTTTCTTTAGATAATTTGAATTTTAATGGTTCTATTAGTGCTAATGGAGTAACTAATTGGACAGATTGGGAATTAAATCAATGGCATGATTTCACTTTCGAAGGAATTGGAGTCGAGGGTGAATGGAAAGATCTCACAAATACATGGTTAGGGCTTCAAATTGAAGATTCTAATCTTTCAGTATTAACGGAATATTCAGGTGTAGTGNTTTTTGAAGCAGAGGATTTTTCAAATTCTACAATTGGTAGTGGTACTGCGTTGAATACATATTGGTCAGAAGAAAAAACAATTTCAGGTTANAGCGGAAGAGGATATTTAGAGTCAAAACCNAATAATGGCGTGAATACATTCGATTCTACAGANGGGCCAAGATTGGATTATGAAATTGATTTCATCACTCCTGGAACTTATTATGTATATGTGAGAATGTTAGGTCAAAATGGAAATGATGATTCATTACATGTCGGTTTAAACGGGATTCCCCTGACTTACGGAGATGTAGGTGTTTCTTCTGGTTCATCATGGGAATGGGAAGATGAAGCTGCAGGAAATNTNATTACTTTTGATATTCAAAGTCCNGGCAGACATACATTTAATATTTGGATGAGGGAAGATGGTGTTATTATTGATAAAGTGGTATTACAACAATCTGGATCTACTCCTACGGGGTTAGGGCCTAGTGGTTCAATGTCTACAACTGGGTTTAATTCTGGCTTAATGGCTGAATTCTTCGATAATGCAGGATTAGCTGTGAATACAAGTGGAATGCCAGATCTAAATGGAAGAATACCAGATTTCACTCGTATAGATCCAATGATAAATTATTCTAATTCAAATAATCAGCCTTGGCCAGGGTTAAGTTCATCATTTGCAGATGAGTTTTCTTCTAGACATACGGGATATGTAAGAATCGATATTGCAGGGAATTATACATTTTATGTTAATTCTGATGATGGTTCAAAACTTTGGATAAATAATCAAATAGTTGTTGAAAATATTGGTACACATGCAATTAGAGAAGAATCGGGTACTATTTACTTAGAACCTGGTTATCATAGTTTAAGATTGGAATTCTTTGAAAACTTTGGATGGGCAGGATTGGAATTAAAGTGGGAGAGTGACATCTTTACTAAACAATATGTTCCACAAGGTTCTCTATTTCACGGATCAGGAGTTCCAATTAGACAGAGCGATTTAGTTTCATGGTGGCCTCTTGATGAGGCCAATGGAACTGAAATTAGTGATTTAATTAGCGGCTATGATTTAAATTTAAATGGTACAAATGGCACTAGTTGGGAAATGTGTCGAAGGGCATATTGTCATAATTTTGACGGAATAGACGACTTTGCAATTTATGATCTAAATTCAAATGAGGAATGGAGCGGTGATTTCACAGTATCTTTGTGGGTAAAAGCTTCATCATTGGGACAATCTGATTTTTCTAGTATTTTCGCAATAGATAATTCTGGTGGAAATAATCGCTCATTTCAATTTATGGTTGATGGTAATAACCCCGGAAATTATCAATTTTATACTGATTCAAGATATGATTTAGGGCCAGTTAATGATAATTCTTGGGTTCATTTAGCTGCAACAATTTCAGGAAGTAAATCGAATATCCCATCTACTTCAACATTAAGGTTATATTACAATGGATTGCTTGCTAATACTGCTTCTATAGATTCAGTTGATGCTAATAATTTCAAACTTTACAAATTGGGTGTAAACAGGGCTGGCAACTCATATTTTGCCGGATTAATAGATGATGTAAGGGTTTATGATAAGCCTTTAGGGAGTAGTGAAATCTTAGCTATATACAATAATGATCAATTTCCAGATAATGGAGGAATAATTAGAGAAGCATGGTTGAATTTCAGTCAAGACCCAATTGAAGGACAACATGTTTTTCAAGCGAGTATCATTGATGTACATGGATTAAAAAATCAAACAAATGCTTGGCTAGTACATGATCATACAAACCCTGAGCTTAGCGCTCTTGATTTACCATATTCTAATCTAACAAATTTAACTCAATTAGATTTGATTTTTGAAACTAATGAATTTTCATATTTAATGATTAATGGAATAATGGAGCCATGGCCAGGTATTGAATTTTGGACTACCTTTGATTTATTAGAAGGAGAAAATGAATTAATGATTAAAGCAATAGATAGGGCAGGTAATTGGGGTGAATTGCCATTAATAATTACTAGAGATACTATTTTACCAGCAATTTCATTATTCCCTTTACCTTCAACTCCCCAAAATATTTCTGAAATAACAATTACTGGTTGGGTAGAGCATAGTTCTACGGCATGTTTAGGTGAATTGGTGTTTAGTAATCCAATTATTGGTAATATTTTGGCAGATTGCGATTTAAGGGTTAATCAAACTAGTTCTGATTCGCAAGGTTGGAGATTTAGTGTTAATGTTGATCTTTCTTATTTTGAAGATGGCGATTTAATTTTTGAACTTAATGCTAGAGATTGGGCCGGTAATTGGAATTCTGTTTCGATTGGTCTTGATTTAGATACAAAATCCCCCTCTATAGATTGGATTGCTCCAAGTAAAATTGAGAGTAATTTTGAACATCACCTGATTATGATTTCTTGGGATGTGGATGAAAACTCTAATCAATATCTATACCATAATGGTAATTTCATTACTGAGATTGATGGTTTTGGATTACAAGAATGGGATTTGCAGTTATCAAGAACTGGAACCCATGAATTCTGTATTTTTGCTATTGATCAAGCACAAAATTTTGCTGAAGAATGTATTGAATCATATCTTTCTCCGGATGTTTATCTAACAGATGTATATGCTCCTTGGGATGGAACAATGATAAATGATGGAGAGGTAAGTGCAGAAGTAAACTCTGGACCTAATCAAACCGTGAGTTGGTCTAGGTTATATGGTAATAATTGGGTAGTTCAACAACAAGAAACCCCATTTGATGAATTTACAACAATTAATTTTAATTTAGATGAAGGAATTAATAATTTAAGAGTTTATGTATCAACGTTAGATGGATATGTGATACATGAATTATCAGTAATTCTTGACACAGAACAACCTAAATTGAATACGGATATTTCATTGAATAATTTTACAACCTCTAAAGAATTTATTGATATTACTGGAGACTGTGAGTCAGGGCTCATGGTAAATGCGCGTTTACAAAATGATTTTTCAGAAGTAGAATGTAGTTCAATTGGTAGGTATTTAGTTACTTTACCTTTAAGTGGTTTTGAAGGTGAAAAAGAGATACTTATTTTTTCAGTTGATGAAGCGGGTAATGAAGTTGAAATCAATCTTGAAATTGTATATGATACAATCTCTCCAGATGTTTCGATAGATTTGATTTCGGGAAAATGCTCTGAAAGACCTATACCAACAATTTTTGATGGCAATAAACTCCCCGAATGTAACTTAAACGCGATGGCAACATTTTCTGGAGATGATATAGTTGAATGGACTTTAATTGCATATTATGGAGGTTTGGAAGAAGATAGAATCTTTGGAACTACTAATAATGAAACATTCCAAGCAATTCTAGAAATCTCTAAAAATTCAAAAGAAGGGACTTGGATTTTTTCAGCTTGGGCTGTAGATGATGCAGGTAATTATTATGAGGATAGTAAAACTTTCATACTATCAAGTGAAGATTATTCAGGTTTACAACATGCTACAAAAATTGGTTCAAATCTTAATATAATTTTGTTATTATTTATCTTAATAGTAATGATAAGCATTATTTTCTATAAAAAACGTGAAAATATGTTGATAGATGAATTTACTAATTCACCTTCCATTAATCCTGAAATGATGTTTGAAGATAATGATTTAATTTTAAATGAACTAAATAATGAAAAGAATAATCAAGAAGAATTAGAACTTAATTTTGAGGAAAATTTGAAAAATAATAATTTAGAATTAGTTCCCACAAATCAAGAGAGTAAGAGTACTGATATAGATTCAATACAACAAGTATTGAAATCTGAAGAAATTCAAATAAATTCGGCAGAATCATTTGCAGAAAATAATGGAGTACTGATGGCTGCAGAGGGTACAATTCAAGGAAAAACGGGATGGTATTATGATCGGAATCAAAACCTTTCTTATTGGGATATAGATGATGATGGAAATTGGAAACGGATTGATACGGGGCTGAATTGATGACTAACTCGAATAATATTGATCAAAATAAATTTTCTAATTACTTGAAAGATATTCCAGTTCCAGACGAAAAACCACGAATTTCGATAGAATTAAAATCAAATATTGAAAAATTAGCTGGTGAAGAAATCCCAAATTTATCTAATCTTTTTGAAAATATTGAATTAGATTGGTTGTTACCTAGTGATGATCGTTTAGGAGTTACAATTTTTTCAGGTGATTATAATGAAATTTTCCGTAAAAAACGTTTGAATTTACCATTGGGTAAAATAAAAATTGGCTTACACCCAATTTTGGTCGATGATGAAAAACTTTACAACCATACTTTAGTACACGAAATTTTACACGCATCTGGAATGTTTGATCACAGTTCTCGGCACGATAAATTGACTAATGAAATTGCTCCTCCACCTTCATTATCTGAATCTTTAGTATTGAAGTATTTACAAGCCATAGTTATTTCAACAACAGATGTACTGAGTTGGGAATGTAAAAATTGTAATTTTATTTGGACTCGGAATACATTTATCAGACCTAAAAAGTGTCCACGATGTAATGATTTCTTTTAGTTAATGGTGGGGGCACTGGGATTTGAACCCAGACCAGCGGATATCTTCTACGTATCAGTCTTCAAACAAGTCAGCGCTCCAGTTGGTCATCAGCAAAGCAGCTTTCCTCCTGTCTTCATTCCTGTTTGAATCCCGTGCAACTGGAGCCCGCGATACTACCAGGTTATACTATACCCCCATTGGTAACCATGCGAATCGCTCTAGGCTTATCAACACAACGCTGAAAATTTAAAAAATAAAAATTATAAAATGGCAAAATTCAAACTTTAGCTTCTCTTCTTGCTCTTTTTCGACGCCTTAGTTTCTTTTTACGCCATTTCCATCTTTGATTCCCAGTTTTCTTCCAAGCACGAGAACCTCTCTTCATGGTAACGGGTGCCCGACTTACTTCCTGTATATGAGTTTGCTCACTCAATAATTTACACAATTATGAATAATTTTTGGTGTAAACGGGCACACGGGGATTCGAACCCCGGTTGCCGGCTTAGAAGGCCAGCGTGATATCCACTACACTATGCGCCCATTTATGTCGCAGGATTACGGTCTTATAACGATGTATAATTAGTCTCATCATCTACCCGTCAATTTGAAGTCTTGAAACACTCGGATAATATTCATGGGACGCAGTATTGTTGCACTCAATATTTTATTTATTTTGATAGTACCTTCTTTGGCTGCTGCTATACCTGTAAATTCTGAGGTTCCAGATTGGCAAATTATTCAAGAGGGATACACATTTGAAATTCCAGAACAAATTCCAAATGAAAAATACCAAGAAACAGATTGGTGGTTAATTACGAGTTTAGATGAAAATAGGAATGGGATTCATGATTCATTAGAATCTGTTTCTGAGCCCGTAAAGGTGGGAATATCATACAATCATGAGCCTACTATTGAAGATATTAATTCAATTATCGAATTAGGTTATTCTGTTAATCTTGAGGTTCCAGAAGTTAATGCATTATTAATTGGTTATGTTAATTCAACTGATATTATTCAACTTTCTAACTTAGATGGGGTAGTAATGGTGGAACGTTATGGTGAGGTAGTATTTTATGGAGATATTCAAACACCAGCAGTTAAAGCTAAAAATTCTAGTGTATATCCAAATGGAGCATGGGATTTCGGAGTCAGTGGCAAGGGTGTAAATATAGCTTTGACAGATACAGGAGTAGATAATGAACATCCTGGGTTGTCTGGAAAATTTGTTGCTGGATATGATGCTGTATGTTACATGCATACAGATTTCCATTCTTGTGCTTTAGCAGGTGGAAGAGAAACTGATGGTTCATTTGATCCTGATGATGGTAATCAGCATGGAACCGCATGTATGGGGATGGCAGCAGCAACAGGAGTAGAAGCGGATGGTTCACAAAGTGATTTTTATGGATCTGCACCAGATGCATCTTTAGTAGATGTTAGAATTGGTACAGATGTAGGTGCAGGACCTTTTGAAAATTATGTGATATCTCAGGATTTTTATGAATCTGCAATGAATGGAATTCAATGGATTATAGATAATAAAGATACAGCTTGGCCAGGTGTCGATGAATCATTGCACGGGATTGATATTATTTCTTTATCGTGGGGGATTACTAGTCATGAAAATGGAGGAAGTGATGGTGAAGATATGTTCAGTCGTCTACTAGATGTTGCTATGGAGGAAGGAGTTACAGTCAGCGTTGCTGCAGGAAATGATGGTCCTGATAATGATGGATTGTCTGGAATGGGTTCCAGTAGTTTATCAATCACGGTTGGTGCTACCGATGATCAAAATACGATTGAAAGGGAAGATGATACTATTGCAGGATATTCTAGTAGGGGTCCAAGAAGGGATAATGGGAATAATAACCCTCTGGATGAATTTAAACCAGAAGTTAGTGCGCCAGGGTCTAATATTATTCAGGCAGAAGGTTGTGTGACTAGTGGCGGGTGCTCTAATATTATTGATGATGCTTCAGATAATACTTACACAGGAAGAGGTAGCGGTACCTCTTATGCAACTCCTGCTGTAACTGGGGTTATTGCATTAATGATGGAAGCAAACCCAGAATTAAATCCATTTCAAATTAAAGAAATCTTAAAACAAACTGCTGAAAGGAGAGGAGAACCATTCGATACTAGTATTGATCCTTTTTGGAATGAGGATTTCGGTTGGGGTATGGTTGATGCGTATGAAGCAGTGAAATTATCTTTAGATTTACAAAATTCTGGTATTCCAATAGAAAGTTACTCTCCTTATTTACAATTACATATTAGTTCTGTTACTCAAGATTTACAGAATTCGTCTACCATTATTAATGGTATTGCTTGGGCTCAACAAGGAGAAATTTCAGCAATAGAGTATAATTTAGATGGTGGAGTATGGTTTGAAGCCACCTATGAAGAAATAAATAGTTCCTTAAATTTACCATTTAATTGGTCAATAAATTTAGATCCGAGTAAATTGTCAGAAAAGAATCATACATTACAGATTAGAGGTGTTGGAGGCGGCGATTCAGCGGAACAATATTCATTACTCAGTATTGTAATGGTGCAGGGGACTGGCAATTATGAAGAATCAAGTGGAAATTTTAATATCTTATTTATACTATTAATCATGATTTTATTTGCCATATTACTAATGTTTTTCATGGCCCAAATAAAACAACCTGAATATTTACCGTCTATTCAATTAGAAATAACTAAAGAAAATTTATCTGAAAATCAAATTTTAGAAGCTGAAATATTGGATGTTGTGGAAGATTTTGAAAAAAATACGTAAGAAATAATTTTTTTAATCAAAACTTTGGACACGAGGGATTCAATAATGAAAACAATGTGGGGTAGACGTACGGGTTTTATGGGGTGTATGTTTTGAGTGAAGATTTTACAAAAAGAGTACGTTCGATTCAGCCTACTGGTGTACGTAAAATGTTTGATATGGCTGGAGGTGATGTCATTTCATTTGGTTTAGGTGAACCAGATTTTCAACCACCTCCTATTGCGATTGAGGAATTTCATAAAGCAATGTTGGATGGAAGAAATAAGTATACTACAACAGCAGGTTTACCTGAATTAAGAAAAGTTATTGCCGAATCATGGTCGGATTATGATTCTAATTTAGATGAAAATAATGTATGTATGACGATGTCAGGAACAAATGCACTATTCAATTGTTTTATGGCTTTAGTTGAGGAGGGAAATAACGTTTTAATTCCAGAACCATATTTCCCACTTTATGGTCCCGATGTAACTTTAACAGGAGGAGAGGCTAGATATTATCCTTGTTTGTTTGAAAATGAATTTATTCCATTAGTTGAGGACTTAGAAAAGTTAGTCGATGAGAATACCAAGGCTATACTTTACAACTTTCCTTCGAATCCTACAGGGGCAATGCTTTCAATTGAACAAAGAGATGAACTACTAAATTTTGCTATAAAACATAACCTTTGGATTATTTCAGATGAAGTTTATGATCGTATAATTTACGATGCAGAGCATGTATCATTTATCGGAACTGATTACGATCGAGTTTTACTAATTAATTCGTTTTCTAAAACATTTGCAATGACCGGATGGAGGATTGGTTATATTTTATCTCCTAATCTTGATGCAATGACACAAGTTATCAAATTACAATATTATTTAGCAGCCTGTTCAAACGATGGAATGCAATATGCAGTATTAGCAGCATTTCAAAAAGCAAGTAAATATCCTGAACAAATGGCTCTTGAATTTAAAGATAGAAGAGATTTAATTTGTCAAAGATTAAATGAAATGCCAGGTGTTTCTTGCCATGTACCAAAAGGTGCATTTTATGTGTTTCCTAAAGTTTCAATTGAGGGAATGAACTCTGAAGAATTAGCAATAGAATTACTGAAGGGGGGTGTACTTTGTTCTCCAGGTTCGGCTTTTGGGAAATCAGGTGAAGGTCACTTAAGATTCGCATATACAATTTCAAAAGAGGATATATCCAAAGGTATGGATAAAGTAGAAGCAGTACTCAAAAAACTTATCTAATGAGGGTGTTTTAATTTGAGTACTTTGATGAACGGATTAATTTGGTTGATTCTCGGTGGAATTATAGGACATATTATTCCGAGGGTTCCAATTTTATTTTTCACTCGTTCTAAATCTCAAAACCTAATGTTTCCGTCACATCCTGAGCCTATGCCAATAACTGGTGAATTACTTGTTAGGATTTTAAATTTAAGAAGATTATATTGGATGTCAATTCTATTTACCTTGCCATCCTTAATTTTCGGATGGGTAATGATTACCTGGGCAGATTCAGCATTGGGTTTTGGATTATTTTTGTCTAGTGGGTGGACAATAATTTCTAGGTTATTACCTGATAGTTCTGGTAAAAAATATAACTATCCATATTCATTAAGATTGATTTTTGATTTGAATTTATTGATAAATAGTGGTCGGTTAAAGGATGTTCTAGTTGAAGAAGGAATGGATATAAATAAATCCTTAATTTGTTGTGAATCTATTAATCCTCAATGGGAAGTTGAATGTGTAAGATGTACAAATTGTAGTCGAGTTTTATTAGATTATCCAAGACCAGATCTTGGAAGAATTCGTGTAGATGGTATATTGAAAGGGAGTATGAGACTACTTTTATTGGACAGTAGGCCCTTATTATCATTAAAAGAAGATAAATGATTACCATTGGTCTAGTAAATCCCTAACTTCTGGAATTGGTTCAGGTTTATCAGGCCTAATCCAATCATCATCAACTTTAAGCCATTGTGGTAATCCCTTATTTGCTCCTCCAAGTACTGTTAAGGTCGTAAATGCGGCAAGTGGTAGAACTGATAGAGCAGTCATTAAGTCCAAGAATGAATTTTGCGGGACCGTAGCTCCGCCCATTAAACCTACTATTAGATCCTGTTCTGCAGTAATATCGATACTACTTCCAAGCATGCCAACAACTAATACAGTTGCAATTCTACCTAACATCCATAATACTAATATTGGGAAAAAGATTGATAATTTTGTCATCGAAACTAACCATCTTCTTGCAAATGTTGCAAAAGTAATGAATCTTTCTGCTATCTTTGGAAAAATCCTTAATGAAATAATTAATACAACAAGATAACAAACAATAACCATCTCTAATAGTTGTCCACTTTCAGCCCATGGTAGAATTATCATTAAGATTATCCATGGAATTACTACAACGATAAATTGGAATGGAATTGCTAATAATTGAAGTCCTCCAAAAATTGCAATAATACTTTTACCATCTCCATGTTGATCCGAAATTAATTTAATCATTTGTCCATATGGCGAATTTTTATGCCTTAATTTTGCTCTAGCAATAAGGTCGGCATCTCTCGGTTTATTTGATAATTTAAGTGTTGAAAGCCATCCGCCTTTTTTAACAATTATATTTGGAGAAAAACCACCTACAATTAATGCTAACGCTAGTGCAGTTAAACCAGAATAAAATGAAGCACCAATAATCCAACGAAATAACTCATCTCTTATTTCTACTGAGAACACAAAAGGATTGAAATCTATGTTAAAATCGAATAAATATGTAATTGTAAATGCTGCTATTGGAGTTAGAACAATTTGACCAATGGCAACTATTGTTAACCAGATTCTTGGTAATAGATTTTTTGTTCCCACATAAAGTCACGCTTAGTTATACACTTTTGCTTTTTAGTTTAATTTTTATGTTAAATGCCCCTTTGGTTAATATTATTTTTTTGTGGAGATTGTATTAATTATTTACTAATCAAACTTTTTACCTGCTTCTTATTGGGGCGTACATGACAGTCTTAAGTAGCCGTATTCTCACTCTATTTGTAATAGGTATATTTCTAGTTTCAAGTCCTCTAGCAATATTGTCTGATGAATTAGAAATTGACAATTCAAATTCAGAAGTAAGCGGACGTGTTACCGTTGATTATTTGGTTGAATCAATTTCTTTTGGAAATGCTTCTTATCCCATGGAAAACTGGACTCAACCAGACAAATCAATTACAACTTTTTTAATCAGAGGAGTTCAAGTTGATATTGATGTTACAATCTTTCAAAATGCAGGTTCTTTAGGACAATTTTCTAACGCATACGTCCTTGTTGAAGCTTATCATCCCATCGGATATCTTGAGTGGAGTGAAACTTACACAGAAGTAATGACCAGGGGGATGCGTAATACTACAACTGTAAAATGGACACCTGAAGCAGCTCATAGCGAATTAAATAATGGTGTTTTATCCGGAGGATATACTGTTCGTGTTACAATTTCTAACGATAATATTGATACAGATACAGATACGTCAAACAATATTTTGGAATTAGAAGTCCCAGTCGCAATATGGAGAGATAAACTCGATGATACTAATGAAGCAGCATCGTATTTTTCAATGCGAGCCTATCAATATTCGAAAGATAGTGCTGATGGTCCAAGTGCTGTAGGAAAAGGATCTTGGCAATTAGAAGAAGATACAGGCATAGTTGGTAGAGATAATTATCGGCATTCAACCCCAGGGAATAATTATCCCGGAAATGCCTATGATCGGCTTGTCTGGGGTTTCCCTACTGAAACTCAGAATTCTGGATGCAGTAACCAACCTCTAGGCGTTAGAGGAAGTAATGAACTGGGCTGGTACACAGATGATGGAAGTTATTTTTGGCCTTGGTGCAATGCAAAATTAGATGGTAACCAATTTGTTTCATTGGATATTTCAACTCAGGTATGGGGAAATATTGGATTAGGTGACACAGTAGGTTTAGAATTATGGAAAGCGGGAGGAGGTACTCCTCAGACCTTAGTTCATGAATTTGAAGGCGTTAGTAGTTCTAATACTCAATGGACCCAAGTTTATTGGAAAGTTTCCGATGAAGAAATGAACAAGCTAGAATGGCATCTAGGGTTTATTTTTGAAAGTGATTCATCCAGTGCAACAGCAGGATATAATGTTGACGATTTTGTAATTTTTGCCATTGAAAATGTATCACGTTTTACTTTGGATGTTGATTGTAAAGATTTGATTTCGGGTCAGTATCCTGACCTAGGATTCAGTGTAATACCTGACGATCCTAATCCTCCAGGGATGGAATGTTTAATCCATAATAATGGATATAAGGATGCTCATGTGAGCGTCATAAGTGAAAATAATAATGATACTTGGTTTGAACCAAGAGTAGATCATAGTTTGTCACAAACTTACGGCTCACAGGTATTTGTGATTATTCCTCCAGATGAAACAGCATCTTTTTGGATTAATCAATCAATTATTCCAGCAGCAGAAGTAACAGATCCAAGCGATATTACTGTACTTAATATCACAGTTGTAGGGTCATTCACCGAAGAGGAACATTATTTTACTTCAATCCCGATTTCAGTCGGATATCATGATAATGCGCGTATAAGATCTGGAGCTTCTAATCCCGCATTTACATTGAATCCTGGTGGGACATCTACAGTAGAAGTAGAAGTAACCAATACAGGAAATAAAAATGGTAAGTTTGCTTTAACAGGTGCTTTTCCTAATGATAGGCCGCAATGGTTACCTTGGTTAGCAATCTCATATCAAGATCAGTTCGGAATTGATATTCCTACTGTTAATGGTTTTCAGTCAATTGAATTAACGAAGGGAGAATCTATGGATTTAATATTGGAGTTAACTGCACCCTTAGAAACATTCCCTGGACTTTTTGATCTTGAACTACAGGTTAATGGAATAGAAGGGACTTCAACTCAAGCAACCTTCCCTCTTGGGGTTGAAATAAGGACTGAATATGATTTACAAATGAGTACAGACTCTCAGACGATTAGTACTCCCGCAGACGGAGTGCAAGAAATTATCCCAGTCACCTTGACAAATTTTGGTAATACATTAGAGGTATTTGAGATGCAATTATTGGGAGATGCTTGGCTTTTAGGGGCTTATTTATCTTCAACTCAAACACAACCACTTTCTGCTTACGGAACAGAATCCTCCGGTGTAAACTTAATTTTACCGATGTCGGAAGGAATACCTCCCGGTGATTATACTTTGATTTTAACAGCTAATTCCATAAATGATCAAAATTATAATGCTGAATTATATTTTACAATTACAGTTCAAGACACAAGAAAAGTCGAAGTTGAAAGTCGAGATTTGAGAGAGCAGAGTTACAGAGGAGGCCAACAAACAGAGTCTATAACTTTCCAGATAAATAATACTGGGAATATTGAAGATCAATATGTCATTGAATTGGATATTCCGGTTGGAATGGATGCTTATGTAGAATCTACTGGGATGGATGGAGAAAAAACACCTTTAATTCAACCTGGTGCATCATTTAATGTAACGATTTCATTTACTTTTGATACTTTGGCTGAGGGGGATTTTAGTTTAGGAGTTACTGCTAAAAGTAGTGTCAATGAAAATGTTCAATTTACAGGAAATGCAAAATTTATTGTTGGTAATTTGGGGTGGATAAAATTATTATTGTCTTCAGAAGATTTAGATACCGATTTAGATTCTGAAGAACCTGGTAAAATTTATGTCCTAACAGTGAATGATGATGGCGACTATGACTTAATTTTACAGGTATTTAATAAACATTATACGGAGCAGGAAATAAGAATTGACTTCGATGATAAAGTTTCAGCAAGTTATTTTGGAATTCAGGTAGATGAATATACTAGTGCCTTCAATATTAGAGATAATGATAATGAAAATATTGCGCTTAAAGTGGAAGTGCCAAGAACAACATTGCTTTCATTACCTACAGAAACATATATGGTAAATCTTACAATTTGGGTTGAATCAGATCTTGATGTTGCTCCTTTAATTTTGAGAGTAGATTTGGTAAGAGAATCACTTAATCAAGAAAGCTCCGAAGAAACTTCAGGAGACTTAGCAGGGGTAATTATTAACGGACTTTCAATTTTAGTCCTTGTAGGCATACTTGGTGGTTTGTTATTCGTTCTATGGAGAGAATTTTCTAAGGAAGAAGAGGAAGTTTCATACAATTATGATTCTAGTATAACGTCTAATGTTGGCGAAGATGGACGTCCAGTCCCCTCTGCAAATACTTTACTGGGGGCTGATGAATCTTACCAACCAAGTAAGATAGTTCCGGAATTGCCTCCAGAATCAATTATTATTGAAGCACAAGCCCCATTAGATAATTCTAATGGTCCACCTTTGCCAGAATCTGGACTTCCAGAAGGTTGGACTATGGAACAATGGCAACACTATGGTGAACAGTGGTTGAATCAACAAAAATAAGATATTCAAATTAACCGTTGCGTTAAAATCAATTGAGGTTTCGGCTATCCGCGGGAGAATAGCGCAGACGAAGGTGATTAAGTGAATTCAGGAGGACAAGGACAGGGACAAGCACCAATTTTCATTTTGAAAGAAGGTACTTCACAGACAAGAGGAAAAACGGCTCAAAGTAACAATATTGCAGCAGCAAAAGCTGTAGCTAATTCAGTTAGAAGTACTCTTGGACCTAAAGGTATGGATAAAATGCTAGTTGATTCTATGGGAGATGTAGTAATTACAAATGATGGTGCAACTATCTTGAAAGAAATGGATATTGAACATCCAGCAGCAAAAATGATTATTGAAGTTGCAAAAACTCAAGAGCAGCATTGTTATGATGGGACAACAACAGCTGTTGTTTTGGCTGGAGAATTGTTGAAGAGAAGCGAGGATTTAATTGAACAGAATGTTCACCCTACTGTAATTTGTGAAGGTTTTAGATTGGCTGCAGAAAAAGCTATGCAGATACTTTCTGAACACGGGATAGATGTAAACTCAGAACAATCAAAAATGTTGAATGAAGTTGCAAAAACAGCTTTAACTGGGAAAAGTGCAGGTGCTGTAAGAGAATTTTTAGCAGATATATGCGTTAGGGCAGTAATTTGTGTAGGTGGCGAAGAAGACGGTGAGAGGTATGTTGATCTTGATGATATTAAAGTTCAAAAGAAACAAGGTGGTTCCATTAGAGATTCTACGTTGATTGATGGAATACTTCTTGATAAAGAAAGAGTGCACTCAGGGATGCCTAGAAGCGTTTCGGGTGCTTCAATAGCATTGATTAATTCTGCTATTGAGGTTAAAAAAACAGAAGTAGATGCAAAAATTCAGATTACAAATCCAAATCAATTAGCATCATTTTTAGATGAAGAAGAAGGTTATTTAAGAGGATTAGTAGAAAAAATCGAATCTAGTGGTGCTAATGTTGTAGTTTGTCAGAAAGGAATTGATGATCTAGCCCAACATTACATGGCTAAATCAGGAATTTTTGCTGTTAGAAGGGCTAAAAAAAGTGATATGGAAGCGCTATCTAAAGCTACTGGAGCATCAATTATTACCAATATTGATGATTTAAATCCAGATGAATTAGGTCATGCAATGAAAGTTGAAGAAAAGAAAATAGGAGATTCTGATATGGTTTTTATCACAGGATGTGAATCAGCAAAATCAGTAAGTGTTCTATTGAGGGGTGGAACTGAACATGTTGTGGATGAAATCAGAAGAGCATTCGATGATGCTGTTGGAGTAGTTAGTGTTGCATGGGAAGATGGAACAGTTTTAACTGGAGGAGGTTCAGTACTTGCGGCATTATCTCGTGATTTAAGAAATTATGCAGAAGGTGTTGGCGGCCGTGAACAGATGGCTATTGAAGCATTTGCTGGAGCTTTAGAAGTAATTCCAAGGACTTTAGCCGAAAATGCTGGTTTAGATCCAGTAAATACAATAATTGAACTTAGAAAAGCGCATGCCGAAGGAAAAAGAAATTTTGGAGTAAATGTGTATGAGGGCGGCGTAAAAGATATGCTTGCTGCAAATGTAGTAGAACCACAAAGAGTTGTGGAACAAGCAATTCAGTCTGCTACTGAAACAGCTACAATGATTTTGAGAATTGATGATGTTATTTCAGCAAAATCTGCCTCTGGTGGAGATATGGATGGAATGATGGGTTATTAGGCATTTGTAATTTATTTTAACTCAATAATATCTTATTTGCGTTATATTCAAGAATCTCGTACTGTTGGAACATAATGTCCAGTCAAACTCGGACGGTGATATAATGTCTAAACCGGTTTTAATTTTGTTCGGAACACAGTCTGGAAATTCAGAAGATTTAGCATCACAATTAGCAAAATCTGCATCATCTCATGGATTAACTCCACAAGTAGTTGATATGGAGGCAGCTTCCGTAGAGCAAATGGCTCAATCTGAAAGAATACTAATTATTTGTAGTACTTGGGGTGAAGGAGATATGCCTGATGCTGCTGAAGCATTATGGGATTCAATCAGTGCAGAAAGCGCTCCTAGAATGGAAAATACTCATTTTTCTGTTTGCGCATTAGGAGACACAAGTTACGAATTCTTCTGTCAATCTGGCATAGACTGGGATAATAGACTGGAAGAATTAGGTGCTAAGAGAGTATTCCCTAGAAAAGATTGTGATGTTGATTTTGATGAACCTTATGCAGAATGGGCGAATGGAGCACTTCCTGCAATTTCTGCTGTCGTTGGAGTATCTGTTCCTGAACCAGAAAAAGAAGTTGATGCTGTAGAGGAAGTTTCTGTTAAAATAGAAGCGAATATCCCTGAGGAAAAAATCAATACTGAAAAGGAAGTTAAAACAAAAGAAAAAGATTCTAAGTGGAGTATGAAAAATCCATACATGACTACTATAAGTGAAAAAGACATATTAAACGGGCCTGGCGCAACAAAAGAAACTCGTCACGTAAGTATACTTTTAGGAGACAGTGGACTAACTTACAGAGCAGGAGATGCTATAGGTATCATACCCGAAAACCCTGAAAGTACGGTGAATTCATTAATTGAATTACTAGGTTTTGATCCAGAACAAGAAGTTGAGTCTCATTCAGGTACTGTTACACTTTATGATGCTTTGAAGAAAGATTATGAAATTCACAGATTAAACAAAAAATTCGTTAAAGCAATGCCAGAACTAGTTTCCGGAGGTTCTGAAACCACGATAGAAATTAAATTAGTAAGAAGCGAAAGAGCAAATGTAAGAAATGGCTCAAGTTTTGCTTGGGAATTAAAGCATAAAACAGAAACATTACCTAAAAATTATCCAATTCAAAGTACGAATAACCCCTCGGCTAGGGCTGAAGAAATTTCAAAAGACAATGATACTATTGAAGATTATATTTGGTCCAGAGATTATGTTGATGCACTTGAACAATTTCCCTCTTTGAAATTTGATAAGCCTGAAAAATTCTTGTCATATTTGGATAAATTGAAAGGTAGATTGTATTCTATTGCCTCATCACCCGATGCTCACCCAGGGGAGGTACAATTAACAATTGCAATTGTAAGATATAATCACCATGATCGAGATCGTGCAGGACTTTGTACTGGGTATCTGGCAGATGAAGTTGAGGTAGGAGATACACAATTTGGAGTCTATATGTCTCCAACCAAATCATTCTTACTTCCTGAAGATCAATCTACAGATATTATCATGGTTGGTCCTGGCACTGGAATAGCTCCATTCAGAGCATTTGTTGAGCAAAGAGAATTTGATAAATCGACAGGTAGAAACTGGTTATTCTTCGGAGATCAACATGAAGCTACAGAATACTACTACAAAGATCAAATTGAGACTTGGTTAGATGATGGAACATTATACAAATATACCACTGCATGGTCTAGAGATCAAGCAGAAAAAATCTATGTACAAACCAGAATGCTTGAACATGCAGAAGAGATTTGGGAATGGATTGATGGTGGCGCATATTTCTATGTATGTGGAGATAAAAACTATATGGCTAAGGATGTACATGCTGCATTGATAAAAATTTGTTCAGAACAAGGTGGGATGGGATTAGAAAAAGCAACTGAATTTGTCACTCAAACTTTAATGAAAGATGAGAAGCGTTACCTAAGAGATGTTTACTAAAACTCATAGGCGGCCAATTATCTGAGCGTAATATGGGATTCAAACGAATACTCATTGCCAATCGCGGTGAAATTGCTCTAAGGATACTTAGATCTTGCAGAGAACTAGGTATTGAGGCGGCAATAATTCATGGAAGAGAAGATAGAACAAGCTTACCAGTACAATTATCTGATTATGCGATTCCAATCTATCGTAAAGAACCATTATCAAGTTATTTAGAAATAGATGCTGTAATTGATGCTGCAAAAAGTTTGGAAGTTGATGCAGTTCACCCTGGTTATGGTTTTCTTGCGGAGAATGCTTGGTTTGTTTCAAGATTAGAGCAAGAAAATATTACCTTCATAGGACCTAACTCTGAAGTGATTTCATTACTGGGTGATAAAATTAGAGCTAGAGCCGCTATGAAAGAGGCTGGACTACCAGTAGCTGAAGGAAGCGATGAACCAATAAAGAATGCTAATGAAGCAGCTGAATTAGCTGAAAAAATAGGTTATCCCGTGATCATTAAAGCCGCAGCAGGGGGTGGCGGAATAGGGATGCAAGTAGTCAATCAAAAAAGTGATTTTGAAAGTGCACTAAATCTATGTCAAAGTAGGGCCCAATCTGCTTTTGGAGATAATAGAGTATTTGTTGAGAAGTTTATCGAAGGGGCTCAACATATAGAATTTCAGGTTTTGGCTGATGGCAAAAATGCAATACACTTTGGTGAAAGATTTTGTTCAATACAAAGACGACACCAAAAAATCATTGAAGAGGGTCCATGGTTATCAGATGAAGAAAGAGAAAGAATAGGAAATCTAGTTTGCAAAGGTGCTGAAGCTGTTGGATACAAAGGTTTAGCCACTTTTGAATTCCTTAGAGACAAATTTGGTGAATTTTACTTCCTAGAAGTTAATCCAAGAGTTCAAGTTGAGCATACAATTACTGAAATGATTTCCGGATATAACCTAGTTGAATTAGGAATTAGAGTTGCGCAAGGAGAACCATTACCAATTACTCAAGAAGATGTGAAATTAAATGGTCACTCAATTCAATGTAGAATAAACGCAGAAAGTTCTGCAAATTTTGTACCATCTCCAGGAAGACTTTGGGATTGTCATTTCCCGAGTGGTTATGGAATCAGAGTTGATTCACACGCACACATAGGTTATGATATGCCAAGATGTTTTGATTCGCTTTTAGCTAAAATAATTGTATGGGGCAAAACAAGAGATGAAGCGATTAGACGTATGCGCTCAGCGCTGAACGAAACCCGTTTAGAAGGAGTAGATACATTAATACCTCTACATCTAAGGATTTTAGATGAAAATGATTTCAATGCTAGAGATATTACGATACATTATATCGATGAACACAAAGAATTACTTAGGTGAGAAATTGAAATTATTAATCGTTGGAAGCCTTGCATATGATTCAATTAGTACTGAAGTTAACAAAGTTGAGAATACTTTAGGCGGATCTGCAGTTTATGCAGGAATTTCAGCTGCAGGACATTTGGAAAGAATATTCAACCATTCAAAAGAAGAAATAGGACTAGTAGGAGTCATTGGGAACGACTTTTTAGATTCTGACTTGAAGGTATTAGAAAAAAAGGGATTAAATATTTCAGGAATTAAAAAAGAAGAAGGTCTTACTTTTCGCTGGTCTGGAAGTTATTCTGGGGATATGAGTCAAGCAATTACGCACTCTACGGAATTAAATGTGTTTGAAACATTTTCTCCAATTGTTCCAAATGATCTTAGAACTCCAGAAATAACATTTTGTGCTAATATGCACCCTTCAATTCAAGCGAGTGTTTTAGATCAAAGTAATCCAAAAAAATTTGCAGCAGTTGATTCAATGAATTTATGGATAAATAATACCCCTAGAGAATTATCTGAAATTCTACGTCGGGTTGAAATGGCAATTCTAAATTCAGATGAAGTAATGATGCTTGCTAAATGTGAGGATTTGGTTCAGGCAGGGAATTTAATTCGAAGTGGTAAAGCATTATTTGATGATGGAACTTCTAGAAAAGGCCCTGAAATTTTAATTATCAAAAAAGGAGGAGAAGGAGTATTAGCTTTATTCAAGGATACCACAATTGAACTTCCAGCATTTCCAACATCAAAAATAATTGATCCAACTGGATGTGGTGATTCTTTTGCTGGAGCATTATTAGCACACTTATCTAATTCATCTAGTAAATTTCCAACAAAAAATGAATTGTACGAATCTCTAATTCATGCTAATGTAACTGCATCTTTTACTATTGAAGAAATGGGTGTCAATAGAATAAATTCTCTACAAAATGAAGAATACAATAAGCGTTATATTGAATATTTAGAATTAATCTAGTCTAACTATTCCTGTAGAAGAAAGTGCATTGGAGTTTTCTTGATTGGAGGGCTTTAGTTCGTTAAATGATGAAGGTACTTTCTGAGGTACTAACTCTGGAGAAATATCCTCGAGTAGGTTTTCAGTAGAATTATCCTCTTTACTATTCATTCTTCTTAGAGCATCTGCTAATTGAGCTTGATGAGTATGATGTGCTTGAATTTTTAATGCATCCATAGTTCTATTAGATTCTAAAAATTTTGGATCATGAATAGGTCTTTTTTGCTTCAACATTCTTCTAAAGAAACTTGGTGTCTTAATTTTTGGCTTAAAAATATTTGATAAAGTTAAACGCTTTGTCTGATTATTATTTACCTTTAATCTCTTTAATTTCTTCTTTCCTTCTCCGAAAGTAATTCTTTTCAAACCATCTATTTTCTTTGAATTTTGTATTTCAATATCTATTTCTTCTATTGCTCCTTTAGCCTGAGAAACTATTCCAGAAGATTGAATAATTTCAGGTTCTTCACTTATTATTTTTGGTTCAAATTTATGAATTTCTGTACCTAATTGATTTAATGGATTTGAATATCCTGTCTGTTGAAAACTATTGAAAAATGGCTTTTCAGGAGTCTCTTCTCTTTGGTAAACATTACGACCACTTGGGGGAATTACTGATTCTGGCATCATTGAAAATGATGATTTATTTTGATCTGTTTTTTCATAATCATCATATGAATTTGTTGTTGTGCCAAAAGTGTCTCCAAACATGTTGAATGATTCATCTTTAGATTCTGATTCATCAAAATCAAATCCAAATAAGTTAAAAGATTCATCTGAATTTGTGGATGGAAAGTTTGTATTATCTTCATTATTTATTTGATTACTAAATTGTGGTCTATTAACCTCACTTTCATTCCTAAGTAATTCCGTTCGATTAGCAATATTTGTCCATCCAGAATGTACTGGAGATGAACGAAGTTCTGAACGAACTTGTCTAGCCCGAGAAATTGAACCATGATGTAAAGGATCTCTTGATTCTGGTGGAATCTCTACATTAATATTTTCAATTATCTCAGACTCATCCATTTCATCATCAACTTTTGATTTATTTATCAAATCGGCCATAGCAATTGTCAATGCATCATCACTTTTTTCGGATTCAACTTCAATACTATCAACTAATTCGTCAAAAATACTAGATGAAGGGTATTCAGATAGTATAACCTCATCTAATCCTTCTCTAGCCTTGTCAAGAGATAAACCATCTTTGATTCTTTCAGCCAAAAGTCTGAATTTAATTAATTCACTAACTGAACCAAATAAAGTATATGTTCCAGTATCTCCACAATCTATTGTTAATGCTGATTTACGGAAACCAAGCCATGAAATTATTACGGCAGCACCAAAAATACCTGACCAAATTTGCATTTGTCCTGTCAACACTCGTAATGAAGCATAAATGAATAATCCACTAACTAATGCGCACCAATGTGGTATAATATGAAATTGATGGTGCCTCATCGCATCAATCTTATTATATCCCAATCTCAAATAACTTCCACTTTTTAATTCTAATGTAACATGATCTTGTGTTAATACTGTTCGTAAATTACCACGAGATCCGGCCAATTTGAATGACGAGAGAACCTCTCCCTCCACTCCATCTGGCCGAGCCTTTTCTGGCTCAGTCGAGTACATCCTAGATTGTCAGGGAAACTCTTAGGTTATGAAGTTTAATACTATTTTTAAGTTGAAATGCCTCACTGAATAGGTTTTTTGATTTACCGTCAATCTATTTTTTTATATTCGATTGAATGGCCAATAATACGTGGTTTTGCATCCAATTGACAAATTAATAAATGAGGGGAGCCATGCTTTCTTATCATCAAAGGAGATTCCCAATTTACAATAATTTTTTTATCTTCTACAGCATCTATTCTTCCAACAACAAATTGTAAGTCTATAGCAACATGTATCACCCCTCCAACTGTTGGAGAATATCTTGCAAATGCTGCTGATACGAATTCTAATTCCGTTTTATTATGAACCTCAACAGATGTTTCAGCATCACTATGAACAATTAATGACCCCTGGGATAATGAGTTTTCATCAGCATTTCTTAACGCTAATCCAACCTTGTCTCCAGCTTTAGCTTGTTCAACATCATCGTCCATAACTTGTAATGATCTTACTATTCCATTACCGTTTGAGGGTAATATTTTCAAATTATCATGTTTATTTACAAGTCCTGTTCTTACTCCCCCAATCACAACTAATCCTACTCCTTTAACATTGAAGAATTGATCTACAGCAATTACTAATGGATCATTTAGTCTATTTTTCAATTCCTGCTCTTTTTTTGATAGATACTCTAACATCAATTCCCTCAAAGAAAGTGCGTCTAATTTCTTTATAGCCCAATGACCTAATCCTGCTTGATTTACAAGTTGTGCTAATTGATCTTCATCAATCCATTGATCTGGGTTTGGCTTAGGAATTATTACACCATCAGAAATTCCTGAACAACTACAAGCAACTAATAATTCTCCTAATCTTGCATCAATAGCATTTACCTCTAATACAACAAAGTCTCCAAGAGTTAATGAAGATGTTAATGGCTTCAATCTCTCTGGATAAGTTACAGGTCGTACTAACGATAAAATCCTAACTCCTGAATCATTTGTTTCCTTGTAAACATAAGATTCTACATCTCTTGAATCCGAAGATTTCCCTATTTCTTTAGCTAAATCATCAGAACCAAGGAATGTTACATTTAGAACACTCAAGAAATTTTCACCTTTAATAACTAATTTAACTGTTGTAAATTTTCAAAGCTTCTTCAACAGTCGCGCCATCACAAATTATCGCATGGCATGCAGCGCACATTTTTACTACTTCTTCTATTGTTTTTTGATGAATATTCCTTCCTGTTGCTGCTCCTCTTGCACCAGAAATATTGACTTGATCCCATAGACGTCCTAAGAATTCATCTGGAGGCAAGCTTCCACCACCTGAACAAATCAAACCAGTTCTACCTGCTGATTCTACTGCAATTCCTAAACTTTCGGGGATTGTCATACCATCAAAGGGTGTTTTGGGATAATTTACTTTAGTGAAATCTGCGCCAATACAACATGCTAGCCCAGAAGCTCCTGAAATTAATTGTGGGTCAAATTCGTCTGGCACTGCGGAACCCCTCGGATAAATCCAAGTGACTGCAATTAAACCGTGTTGATGTGCCTCTGCAATTAACATTGCAGCTTCTGATAACATCTCTGGCTCATGCTCACTACCAAGATAAATCGTATATCCAATTCCAACGACATTTACTCCATTTAATCTTAAGTTGTTTACATCATCCATGTTACACATAGACATACTAATTGGTTCTCTTTGTGCTGTCTTAATAAGATGTGATTTGCTATTCATTTTTATTAAATAAGGAATTTCTGGATAATCTTTAGCATAACGAGAAATTAATCCATATTGTCCTGCAAAAACACCAATAGTACCTTCTTTATGAGCTCTTGAACCAATTTCAAACAAATGTTTTGGATTATTTGAGGTTAAAGGTATTTTATTTCCACCGTCATAAAAATCATCATTTAGATGTTCAATTTTCTGATCACATGCAAATAAATTCATTCTACCGGTTCCGTTTGTAGCAGCCATTAAATTTTGTAAAAAATCATCAACTAACTCTTCTGGAACATCTGCTGGAATATAAGCTTCTATCGGTTCCATTTAATCCCCTTGTTACGTTCAATTGTTTGATTCTAATAATCTTATTCAAAGAAAAAAATTATAAATTTAATGATGATTAGTAATTAATTTTATTTCTTTATTGTATACATCTATAATTTGAGATGTTGTTTTAGTTCCTTTTTCAGTAACTTCTACACCTGGAAGATAGCCAGTACAAACTCCAGTTGCAACAAATAATGCGTCATCACTCTTACACAGTTCATTAGACTTCCAAACCTTGTGTAAATCGTCATCAATCATTTTAGATGCTCTATGTTCTTCTTCAATATCTTTGAATTTTAAACGACCTTCAAATATACCACCTATTCCTTCAATGGCTGTAGCTGTAATTACCCCCTCTGGTGCAGCACCTATACCTAATAATAAGTCATAGGGACCTGACGGTTCGGCGGCCCAAAGTGCTGCTGAAACATCTCCATCAGACATTAGATGTAATTTTGCACCTACATCATTAATTTCTTTAAACAATTGATTATGTCTTTCTCTATCTAATGCGACAACATTCAATTCAGATATTGGTTTATCTAATTTTGAAGCAGCTTGTTCTAAATTCCAAGACACACTACCCTCCAAAGAAATCTCTCCGATTAATTCTGGTCCTGCAGCAATTTTATCCATATAGCAATCAGGTGCATGTAGTAAAGTCCCTCTAGGTGCTGCGGCTAAAACTGAAATAGAATTGGGTGAATTTGTAGCACAATTTGTAGTACATTCTAATGGATCAACCGCAATATCTACCGCTAAGGCATCCAAGTCGCCTTGCATTGAGCCAAGCGGTTCCCCAATCCACAACATAGGAGCTTCGTCTCTTTCACCTTCACCTATAGCCACTCGACCATTAAATGGAACTTTGTCAAAGGTCTTCCTCATAGCTTCTACTGCCGCTGCATCAGCAGCTTTCCCATCACCTTTACCTCTCCAATCAGCACTTGCTATAGCTGCTTGTTCACACGCTTCTAAAAAATAATTTGACAGTCCGCTAACTAAGGCCATGAATAGCGCACAGGATGAAGGCTTTCAAAACTCGCTTTTTTCCTTTATTTTACTCAGTACTTTTATTTCTTTAATCTGAGCTTCTGGATATTGCCCTAAATTATTTTTTTCAAACGATTTTACCATATCAAAAACACATAATAATCCCGCAGAAACACCAACTAATGCTTCCATTTCTACACCCGTTCTATAATGAGCAGACACTTCAACAGTACATCTTAAATTTCTTCCTTCAAAATTCCAATCCACTTTGCAACCTTCGATTGGAACAATATGGCAATGTGGAATAATCCTAGGGGTGTCTTTTACGGCTTGAATTACGGCAACTGTAGATGCTTCTAACACGTCACCCTTAGAAATTTGGTTATTTTCTATAGCATAAATTGTTTTTTCTTGAAGGTAAATTGTTCCAGTGGCTACAGCTTCTCTTCTCATAATTGGTTTTCCGCCTACATCAATTATTGCTTCTATTTTATTTTCATCATTTCCATTCATTTAACCCAACCCCGATTTCCATTTTGCTCCTGACTCTGTAACTTCCTTCTTCCACAATGGTGCTTGTATCTTAAGTTCATCAATAATTTTACTACACGCTAAAAATGCCTCTTTTCGATGTGGTGAACATACATGAATTGCAACAATATTTTCTTGGGGACCAACCACACCAACTCTGTGTGAAATTGCAATACCACTTACTCCAAATTCTTCTTTAATTGTTTCTGCAATTCCACTTAAGGTAGGTTTTAATTGTTCAATCCAAGCATCGAATTCTAGTTGTAAAACACGCTCTCCACCTTCTAAGTCTCTAGTTATTCCAATAAAAGAAACTACAGCCCCACAACCTTCAAAATTTAATTTATTTTTCAATAATTCGGCATCAAGTTCAGATTCTGAAATCTCGATGATGATGTTATTCATTGTGTCACCTATTTCATTGCAATAATACTGACAATATATGAACTGTGGTAAAATTTTAATTCATGAAAGTAACGAATCTTTCAAACGAATAATAATACTCGCACCTACAATGGCAAATGAGTCAAAGCCGATCGTAATTATGGGAGCAGGCCTTTCTGGGCTTGCTGCATCAATAATTTTAGCAAAAGGCGGGAGAAAGGTTATCATTCATGATATCAGAGAAAATTCTGGTGCTAGATTTGATGGTGATTTTCAAGGTTTAGAAAATTGGACAACAGGTACCGATTTTTTTGATGAATTGAGAGAATGGGGAATTGATCCTGAAGAATTTAAATCTACAGACTTTCATGAAGTAGATTTGGCTCATCCAGACGATGTCATAACCAAACCTTGGAGTTCAAGAGTGGCATTTCGAGTTGTAGAACGCGGAAGTGATGAACATACAATAGATCAAGGACTTAAGCGCTTAGCTTTGAAAGAAGGAGTAGAAATAAAATACAAATCAAGAATTAAACCTAAAGACTGTGACATCATTGCTGCGGGACCAAAAAAGACATCTGCTGTTGCTTATGGTGAGGTGTTTAAAACAAACTTTCCAAATCATGTAACATTACAATTAAATGATAAATTAGCTCCTGGCGCATATTCATATCTTATCGTAATTGATGGAATCGGGTTAATTTGTACGTGTTTGTGGCGTCAACAATCTAAATCTGATCGGTTTCTAAATGAAACAATAAATTGGTATGAAAAAAAATATCCTGAACTAGATAGAGTTCCTATCAAAAGAGTTGGTGGAAAAGGAGATTTTGCAATTCATTCTTCATACAAGTCTGACGGACGATATTATGTAGGCGAGGCAGGTGGTTTACAAGATTTCATGTGGGGTTTTGGAATGAGGTATGCTATTACAAGTGGAGTCTATGCTGCTAAAGATATTCTAGGGGAATCAGATTATGAATTAGAAATTAAATCTAAATTGCTACCAAAACTAAAGACATCTGTTGTGAATAGATTCCTGATGAATAGAATTGGTGATAGAGGATTTAAACAAGTTGCAAAATATTGGATGAGACATCAAAAAAAGCATGGAGACGGTTTACTTTTCATTGAAAAAATCTACAATTGGGGTATTTTTAGACGATTTATCTTTTTCTTTGCCAATTTGGGAATGTTGAAGAAAACAATAACTAAAGATGGCAGAAAAATGAGAAGAATGCCATTTCGAGATCCTCTTAAAAGAGATGTTTGGAGTCCGAGCGAAAGAGCCATAGAAATAGGAAAAGAATGGGAGCAAATTAAAAAAAGTGGTGGAAATATTAGTTTCTCAAATGACTCTGATTCTGAAACAATTCCAGATAAGTTAGAAGCGAGTGATTGAAGAACTGGTTACCAGTGGGCCTGAACATGAGCCTTGAATTAGAAGCCATGCCAAACAACCTTGTGAATTATGGTGTAACCGAAAATGGAATCGCTATAATTGAACTATCCTCAGATTCTGATGGTAAACCACTAACTGATGGAAAAACACCTGTAAACACATATACTCGTGAAATGTGGGAAGATATAGATACTGCAATTCTAAATGCACGTTTTGATGACAAAGTAACTGTAATATTAGTTACTGGGAAAGGAAATAATTTCTTTTCTGCAGGTGCAAGTATAAATTATTTGAATAGTCTTTCCCCGAGATATAAATATTTCTTTTGTTTACATGCAAATGAAACTCTATCACGTCTTGAGCAAACTCCAAAATTAGTTATTGCAGCATTAAACGGCCATACCGTTGGTGGTGGTTTAGAAATTGCAATGGCAGCAGATATGAGAATTGCAAGGAAAAATGCAGGGAAATTAGGATTACCAGAAATTAATCTGGGTGTATTAGCAGGAACTGGCGGTACTGCAAGATTAACTAGACTTATCGGAAAAGCAAAAGCATTGGAATTAATGGTTACTGGAGAATTAATTTCATTCGAAGATGGGGATGATATGAATTTAGTTAACCAAATTTTTGATAGTGATGCTGAAGACTTTAGAAGAGATGTTTTAGATTGGGCAGGTCAATTCACTTTACCAAATAAAGCAGTTAAAGCGGTTGGAAATATCAAAAGAAGTGTACAAAGTGGAATTGAATTACCACTTGAATATCATCTTGCACTAGAACGAGAATTACAATCAGATCTATTCCAGTCTAATGATGCTAAAGAAGGAATTGCTGCTTATGTAAATAAAAAAGTTGCTAACTTCACTGGAGAATGATTTGTAATAATTTAATTCTTTAATACACAAACTCAAATACGTTTACTTGCAGGTCCTTTGTATGGGGAAACTACCGACCACTTTTGATGAATGGGTAGCAAATTTTGAATTATGGAGAGAAAATGTCGGCTTTGATGCAAAGTGGGCTGGAGATTTTGAATTAAAACCGCTTTTTGATTGGGAAAGAGCTGGAGAAACAATTGAATTTGGTGATTATGCGGGAAGACCAAAATGGGAAAGATCGTTACAAATACCTCACCAAAATATCCGTGACTCGTTACTATCGATGATTACTGTCCAGGGCGATACAGAATTTGCATCTGTGGAACAACAAAAACATTTGTTAGAATCTGCACCTACAGATTATGATAGATATGCTGCTGCAAGAATAATGGTTGAAGAACAACGGCATGGGTGGCAAATGTGCTATTTGTTAATGACTTACTTTGGTAAACAAGGTGCGCGTGAGGCACAAAAACTCCTTGAAAGGAATGCACAGACTGGAAGTAGACTTCTAGGAGCATTTAATGAACCAATGGAACATTGGTTAGACTTTTTCTGCTACACAATGTTCGTAGACAGGGACGGTAAATTCCAATTAGGCATGCTGTCAACATCAAGTTTCAAACCATTAGCTGCAAGTATGGGCCCAATGCTGAAAGAAGAAGCATTCCACCTTGGAACTGGAGCCAATGGTTTACGTAGAATTATCAAAGCAAATGTAATCCCAAGAGATTTATTACAAAGATACATGAATAAATGGGTCTCAACTGCTCATGATTTATTTGGTACTGATAACTCATCTAGCGCTGAGTGGGCATATGTTTGGGGTATCAAAGGTAGATGGGACGAAAGAAAGAAACTGAAAAAGGGTCAAGAAGTAAATAAAGAAAACCTAAATGAAGAGTCAAGAGGACATTATCATGATGAAATCGTCCGTGAAGTTGAAGATAAGTTCAACAAGTTGATTTCAGAAGATGAAACTCCATTTTATGTTGCTGATGAAAAATTCAACAGAAGTATTGGAACCTATGCAGGTAAGCAATACACTGTTGAAGGTGACGAATGGGGCGAAGATGATGGAAGTTATGCAGAATATTGTGAAAAATTCCTACCAACCGATAAAGATGAAGAAACTCTGAAAGAATTGTTCAAACAAGAATGGATAGAACATAGAGCAGTTACACAAAGAATGATTGATTCTGGTATCGGTCAATTACAATAAGATGGTGAATCTAATTGATTCCTACATCATTATTTGGAATTGATGCAAAAGAATGTGATGATTTTTTTGATTCATTACCTGGGCTGTTAGAAGTTTCTGAAATAGAGGACCCAACATATGAAAGAATGCTATATGACACCTTAGAATTAGAAGGCTATAATCAAATTAAAAAAATTAACAAATATATTGGATTTAAAGAACAAGATTGGAACGAAGAAATTTGTCAAGAAATTATTTCAACATTAGAAATAACCAACTATCCAGATATTTCAATGATAGAAAACTTACTCTCTATTGATAAGGTAGATTGTACATTATTATCTTATTGGCTTCATTTTCTAAAAAATATACATCCAATTTATGATCAAAAAGCTTGTTTAGCATTAGAATTAATGAATTTGAATGTTCCTTTTGATCCAGACGATTTAACATGTTATTCTAGATATGTATCTGTGATTGAAGGTCTAAAACTATACGCACCTGCCGAAGCTTTACCTGAATATGCTCTACCTAGACAAAGATTACTACAGTTAGGTCTAGCAGAATGGTATTCTCAAAAAATGAAAGGTGCTTAAGTTGGATGGCTTGTGATAACTTGGAAATTAAAAAAATTACTGTAATTGGTTCAGGGACAATGGGTGCTGGAATTGCTCAAGTTTGTTGTGAAAGTGGTTTTCAGACTATTCTTTTTGATAAATATCCGGAAAGTATCAAGAATGGAATAGAGAAAATAAATTCATTTTGGGACAAAGGGATAAGTAAAGGAAAAACAACAATTGAACAAAAAGAAGAATGGTCTTCATTATTAAGCACTTCAGATAAATTAATTTCTGCCGTATCAGATGCAGATTTAGTGATTGAAGCAGTACCTGAAATAATTGATTTGAAAATTCAAATTTTCCAAGAGCTTGATGATTTAACAAAATCTAATTGCATTTTAGCTACAAATACTTCAAGTCTCTCAATAACAAAAATTGCAAAATCTACAAAAAACCCTAATCGTGTTATTGGAATGCATTTTTTTAATCCTGTTCCTTTAATGAAATTACTTGAAATTATTAAGCATGAGGATATCTCAAATGAGACTGTGGAAATTACAAAAAATATAGCAAATTCTATGAATAAAACTGCCATTATCGTAAAAGATAGTCCTGGGTTTGCAACTTCTAGATTGGGGGTTGTATTAGGTAATGAAGCAATTAGAATGCTTGCAGAAGGAGTGGCTAGTGCATCAGATATTGATTATGCTATGAATTTAGGGTATAGACACCCGATGGGGCCACTCGAACTTACAGATTTAGTTGGTTTAGATGTTAGAAGAGATATTCTAATCGGTCTTGCTGAAGCAACTGGTGATTCTTCTTACTTACCACATCCATTGTTGGAAAAATTAGTAGAAAAAGGAGAATTGGGAAAAAAAACCAATAAAGGAATTTATAATTGGATAAATAATGAAAAATCTGAAAGAAATGATTTGCCATTAAATTAAGGAATTATCAATTCACCACATTCAGGACATTCCATTCCTGGAATAAATATTCCAATAGTAAAACCACATTTTTGACAAATTGAGATTATTTCATCCATGTATTTCAAAACTAAAAACTCAATCTATAATTTAAAATTATTGTAAATTCTCTTGAATTGATTTAGAAAATCCGACAAAGTCAATAACGGCATTGCGTTAGCAACCAACATGAGTGATATGTCAGAAAAGCCTGAATGGAAATTAGATATTTTGAATGCATCATTCTTATGTGGAACTCCTATCTTGGCAGTGATTGGTGCATATTGGTATACTGTAAATTTTGGAATCTCTTTAATTGAAATTGGAATTTTATTCTTAATGTATATTGCTAGTGGTTTATCAATCACAGCAGGATATCACAGATTATTTAGTCATAGATCACATTCTGCATCATGGCCTTTAAGATTATTCTATGCAGTTTTTGGGGCTGCAGCGTTCCAAAATTCGGCTATTAAATGGTGTAGTGATCATAGAAGACATCATCTTAAAACAGACACAGAAGAAGACCCTTACACAATTATGAGAGGTTTTTTTTGGGCTCACATGGGATGGGTAATGATATCTGAAAAAGAGCAACAAATTGAACATGTTAAAGATTTACAAGCTGATCCAATTCTTGTTTGGCAAGACAAACATATTTTCAAAATCGGAGCTTTTGCTGGAATAATATTTCCAGGATTAATAGGATTATTACTGATCGGAGGATTTTCTGGATTTTTAGGTGGATTAATTTGGGGTGGATTGGTACGTCTAGTAATCGTCCATCATGGGACGTTCTTGATTAATTCCGGAGCGCATTATTGGGGAAAACAAAACTACTCTACTAAGAATACCTCCAGAGACTCTCCGATTCTATCATTACTTACATTTGGTGAAGGATACCATAATTTTCACCATACATTCCAATCAGATTATAGAAATGGACACAGATGGTACCATTGGGATCCTACAAAATGGTGGATAAAGATTTTCTCATTTATAAAAATAACAAAAAATTTGAACAAAGTTCCAAACTGGTCTATTGAAAATGCCAAAATGAAAACTTCTTACGAACATAAAGAAAATTCTCTTAATCAGAATGTAAAAGAACAATACAATGAAAGATTGAAAAATTGTACAAGACAAATTAGAAATTTATTAAAAGAACTCAAAAAGAAAAGAATAGAGTATAAAGATGCCAAAAAGAATAGAAAAATATTACTTAAAGAAACGTGGAGACAAAAAAGAATTGATATGAAAATGAAAATCAGAGAAGTAAAAAGTAATATTGCTATTGTCAGATTAGAATTTAGAATCTTAATTAAAGAGATGAAAAAGCAAAATAATGCTATTTCAGCCTAACTAAAATCTGCTTTTCTTTTCTCTAAAAAAGCATTAACTCCTTCTGAAAATTCGGGTGTAAACCCTGCATCGATAATTCTTCTTTGTTCTAATTTTAAATGCGATTCTAAATCATTATTTTCTTGGTGATCTAACAAATCTTTACTAGAACGACTTGCTTTTGACCAACTTCCCCAATCATTAGCTTTTTTTATTGATTTTTCAATTAACAATGAATCTTCCACTAATTCATCAACTGCTCCATATTCTAAACACATCTCTGCAGACCAAACTTGGTTTTCAAAGAAAAAAATTCTTGATTTTTGTGAACCAACTAATCTTGGTAATAACCAACTAGTTCCTCCATCAGGAGAAAGGCCTAATGAAAAATATGATGCCGCAAATTTTCCTCCTGGTGAAGCAATACGATAATCTGCAGAAAGTGCCAACCCCAATCCGGCTCCTGCTGCTGCACCATTAACCGCAGCAATCATAATCGTGTTACTATTTCTTATTTTTAGTATCAATGGATGTAAAATATCAGTCATTTGTTTAATCCATTTTCCAATTGTTCCTTTATCATAATGTTTTCTAAATTCATTAATGTTAGCGCCAGCACAAAAGAATTTTTCTGTTCCTGTCAAAATAAATGAATGAATTTTTTCGTCATCAATTATTTGTCTTAATTTTAAATCTAATTCAGACATAAATTCAGGATCAAATGCATTGGTTGCTGATTCATCAGTTAATCTAACAAGTATTGTTTTATCTGATATTGGCTCAAGTTCTACTGGCATGTACTCCGGATAAAGTAATACCTTTTGGATATGTGAGGTACTAAGAGAAAATCAAAAGAGTGAATACTATTACCGATGTATATATTTAATCAATTAGGTGCAAATTCATGGAAAATTCTCGTAGACCAAAATTACTACTACTTGCGGGTGTAAATGGCGTTGGAAAATCCACACTTTCAATGGAAATTGCTAATTTTTTAGGAATAAAAAGAGTAGTTTCTACTGATTCAGTACGTGAGGTTTTACGCTCAAAAATTGATTCACTAGAATCTCCGGAATTACACAGAAGTACATTTAGTGTTGGAAGACACAAACATCCGGTTTATGATTGGGAAGAATGTAGTAATATTCTTTCAGAGGGTATTAATTCAATTATCGACAAATCAAGAAGAGAAGGTGTAGATTTAATTTTAGAAGGGGTACATCTTAAACCCAATAATGAAATTATTAGAAAATGGGAAAATGCAGGAGGAGTAGCAATTGGTACAATTCTTTACGTACATAATGAAGAAAATCATAAACAAATGCTAGTTACTAGAGAAAAATACACATGGAGAAATGCTGAAAGATATCTAAGTTCTTTTAAAACAATTAGAGAAATTCAAAATGGAATTCTTGAAATTGGTAAACCATTGAACTGGAAAACTATTGATTTATCAACAGGAATAAATGCTGTAAACGAAATCGCACATTGGTTTGATTTAGAATGGAATCGTGCTGAACAAAATCTATGAAATGGTATAACTCGCTGATAGAGGTAATTCTATTATCGAATCAGAAACAACATTTAAGATAATATTTACTGTAACATTATTTTCATTTACAATTATTTCCTTTTCAGAAAAACTAAATTGAATTCCTCTCAAAATTCCGTGATTTTTAATATCTGATTCTATTGTTTCTAGAGAATCTAATGTTGCATCATTCAAATTCATTCCTGTGTCAAATCGTATCTGAGTCCTATTTTCCAAAATTGGTAAAAACATAGATTCAACCTCTTCAGTGGCATCTAATACGTCATTAACATCGCTGGTTCTTGGTAAATCGTAGCCTGCAACCTTAACTCCGTACAAAGACATTGATAGTAGACTCATCAATAGAACTAAACCTGCTGCTAATAACATTTGGGCTGATTCGTCATTAAACAATTCTTTTTTCTTCATATTGCTCCACCTCCTTGGCTCCATACATCAAGAGCAATACTCCAAATAATTCCTGTGTCTTGAATAATAAGATATGATGTTACACTATTTCCAATAGGAGAGCCACTAAATCCAGAAATATCCATAGATCCACTATTTTGAGCCACCCAACAATTCGCTTCATATGTTGAAGGCAATCCTTGTTTTATGAAATCACAAGCATTATTATAATCATCTAAAGATAATAATTCTGTTAATTTAGAAGAATGATTTGTTGAATCAATGGCTGGTTCACTAGCAGCCAAATCAAGTGCATCTCTACCTGCCATAGATAATGATGCATCAATTATTTCGGAATTCGAATCAGGAACATGAATATTTATTACAAACATTGCAGACATGAAAAATAACCAAAATAATGTTAACATTTCAATAACATGTACTTGAGCACTTGTATCTGAAGAAAGCTTACGCATATCTACCAGCCATCCGTTACGTTATCCTCAACATTCCAATCGATGGATTCAAACCTGGACTCGATGGAACTCCAATCAAAGAAGGGATGAATGAAATAAACGTAAACGAAACTATTGCTAAAACTAACATCATTCCTGCATGTTTAAACCCTGAGCTTAATCTTCCATTCGCCATTAGACCAGCCATTGCCCCATTTCCTAACGCTTGCATAGTAACTCCATAAAAGAAAACTACCAAGAATAATAACGGATCTATAGCTCTAATTTGCATATTTCCAATCTGTGCTGATGAATCTCCTCCAGAACCAGTATTTGATTCTGCAATAGCGGGAATAAATACTCTGGAAAGAATAACAATAACAATCATGAAAACTAAATAAGATACCCAAATTACTGCAATATAAGACGAAATAGTCCTACTTCTCTCACCTTCTAAGAATTTAATTTCTCTACTATCACTTGCAGCTGTTACAAGAATATCTGAAATTTTACCACCTGCCTTATTCGCTTCGGAAATCAGAGAGACCGCTCTTTTAACCAATGGTGTATTTACTCTTGCTGCGAATAATTCCAATACATCTCCAAACGCTACACCCCAACTAATTTGATTAGACATCTTCTTTACATCATCATTTAATGCACCGTATTCAGAGTTAGCAAGTGATGTAACCGCAACTGTCATCGATAAACCTCCTTTCCAATATTCTGCTAAATCTCTTAAGAAATCTGGAAACTTTTCTTCCCTTGCGTTAATATTTCTTTGGACTCTATCCCAATAAACTGAAGCGGGATATATCATCAAAAAGAAGGCAAAGCCAAAGAAATTGATATAAATCGTAGGATGTAATGAGAAACCACCTAATTTTACTTCAGGACCTATCCATTGTGATTTATTGTTCATATAGTTTGGAACTCCATCATAAACCATTGCAGTAACTGTAAAACTAAATTCAAAGTCTGGAGCAGAAGTTACACCTTCAGGCCATTCTGGAATTAATCTAATTTGATACTCTCCAGGATCTGCATGTTCAATCAAAATACTGCAATCATCATCGTTAGCTCTGCCAATATGTCTCCAACTATCACCAGGTAATTGTTCATCTTCATCCAAGATACTGACTGTATATTCTAAAGAAGGGTAATCTAATGATTCTGCGGTACAATCAACTCTTAATTCTTGTAATGGATGAGATTTACCAGCAAGCTGTGAATCTTTTAATCCAGGAACCTGAAAAGCCCTAGCCTTTCCATCCATTCCTTCCCACGGATCATCTAAAACCCACTCAGCGGGTGAGGGTGAATCTGTTAAAATTGAACATGTTTCGTTATCTTTGTATGATGTTTCTAACCCTAACCTAGCATTTGCAAATGGTTCAGGGTTTGGATTACCAAATTCATCTTGAGCTGTTGCTTGACAATAAGTACTTACAAAAAATGGTAAAGCCGCATCATCATTTCCAGGCATAAAATTACTATTTGTAAACCAAAAACCCATACACATTAATCCAAGAATAATTGAAACTGTACAAATCAAATAGAAATAAGTCATGGTTGTATCATCTTTAGGAAGATCCAAATCAACCTTCAATTTATTTTTCTTTTTCCTAGCGATTTCATCACCCCCTCACATATTTTGATCTGCCGACATCGCCCAAACTAAATATCCATAAGCGATATGAATCATTGGTAAAAATCCTAACACAATAAAGTAAAGCGTACTTTCATCCATTGTAGAACCAGAACCACTTACCCAAAACATAATTACAAGCATTACCAATAAAAACAGAGGCATAGCTACTGCGACAACTACATACGATTCAGCAAGCATCGCTAATGTTTCTAAAAATACATGTAATCTTGTTCTATTTTCTCTCATATAGTGTTCGGCGCGATTTAAGAAATATATCTTAAGATTACCACCTGCCGTCAAGGTACCTTCCATTCCTTGAAAGAACTCAGTTAACCAAGGAGATGCTGCTCTTCCTACAGACATTTTAATAGCGGTAACTAAATCATACCCTAGAAGATTAGTATCTCTATATATTTGTGCGGAATCATGAGAAATCTCCCCATAAATTTCCTTATTCTGCGCTAATGAACGGAAAATTTTCTGAGGAGTAGCATTAGCTGCAGACATTGCAGCTGTATATGATGCGGCATAAGGAAGATATTTTTCAATATCTTTTGATCTCATTTCTGCTGCTCTTTTTGCACCGCCCATGAAAGTTCGATATGCCAACAATGGACCTAAACCAAGGGTCAATACAGGAATCATTATTTTCAAAGCAGCTGGGAAAGATTTAGTTGCGTAGTAGGGGCATCCACCATATTGTACTTCTCCGAACTCGTCAGAATTTACCCCCCAATTAAGGTTATAATCAATCTCATCTGAATGCCAATATGCCCAATCTACACAAAGAGGTATTGAAACTGGATCTTGAATATTTTCGTATAAGGCAACACCCCCTATTCCAGGCATGAAAACCAAAGCGTTTATTCCAACGATTATTCCTATTGTTGCAATTGTAGACAATATACTTGTTGCCATAAATACTTCTGGCATTATATTTAAATTTCCTTTTTCAATATTGCCGGATAATTCTTTATCTCCTCTAGCCCTTTTTCTTAAAAGACCACCTAAAAGGCGATGGCCTATCTTCTGCCAGGCATTTAATTCCATTTTAATCTCCTTACACTAAACCATCTACACGAGCGAGAACTTGTTCAGGTCTAACATAATATTCAGTTATAATTTGAGATACCTGATCTGATTTTCTGATGTCATTTAACACCATCCAGTCGAGTACACGCTTTCGAGTACGTAATTCTCTACGCATTTCATCTTGTGAATAATTGATTTTAACCATTATTTTCTCTAAAACATAAGATTTACCACTAAAGTCGAAGTCATCCCTTGATGGATCCCATTTGAAAACTTCATTAGTGATTACTTCCATTGAATTAGGGTCTATACCTACAATTTCCACAAGTTGTTTACAACGCCTAACACGTTTACCATTTATTCTAGTTTGAATTTGAATTGCACATGCTTCCAAAGCAGGAAGAAGAACACGCGGAATATCAATTGGTTTATTTTCTAATCTGTGAACTAGAGAAGGTACAGAATCTGCGTGTACTGTTGAATAAGCACAGTGTCCTGTAGCCATTGCTTGGAACAGTACGTATGCTTCAGCACCACGAATTTCTCCCACGATGATATATTCTGGACGTTCTCTAAGAGCTGCTTTTAATAGTTCGAATTCTCCAATCTCTCCTTCATTAGATTCTCCACCAAAACCTTGACGAGTTAATCCAGGAATCCAATTAGGTTGTGGTATGTTAACTTCTCTAGTTGATTCAATACTTACAATCTTCATTTGCCAAGGTATAAAAATACACATAGCATTTAATGTTGTAGTCTTACCTGAAGCCGTACCACCCACATATAGCATAGAAACGCCTTGTTGGAAAGCCACCCACAAATAAGCCACCATTAAACTGGTCATTGTTCTAAATGCAATTAGATCACAAGGTGAAAATGGATCATCACGGAAACGTCTAATACAGAATGTTGAACCTCTTGTTGAAATTTCATGTCCTAATTTCATTACAATTCTAGAACCGTCCATTAATGTTGCATCTAATAGGGGTTCAGCTACAGAAATGTGTTTTCCACAACGTTGAGCAAGTTTAATGATATACGCTTCTAATTCTTCATCTGTCTCCCATTTAATTGTGGTTTCAACAGACTCAAACTTTCTATGGTATCCAAAAATTGGAATATTTACTCCATCTAATGAAACATCCTCAATATTAGGATCTGACATTAAAACATCCATTTTTCCATATCCTAGTAAATCCCTACGTAGATAATAGAATAGTTTAGATTTTGATTTTTTATTAATTTTCATACCATATGATTTGATAACTTTATCCATAGATGTTCTAAGATATGCAGCAGCATCCGCTTCAATATCTTCAATACTAGCATTCAAACTTTTCACAAAAATATCCATAATTTCTTGACGATATTTTTCTTCTTTTTTGGATAGTGGTGGTTCGATTACTTGGTATAAAATATTCAATGAACGTCTATCACGTACAACCCTAGCAAAGGCATGTGGCGGCCTTACAGGATACTTGTCTAATTCATCATAATTTCTTTTATCTGCACCGGCATTTTTTCTTCGCCTCTGGCCCTTCCCACGTCTCTTCCTAGCCAATTAATCACCCCGATACATATAGCGCACCCATCCAGTCCCACTATAACCTTTAGTTGAAATTTAAACAATTGACACCTTGATTGAGTATTTTTGAATACCTTCAAAGTATCAATCAATCATATTCCCAAAGACCATCCTCCTGTTCCATTTTCTGTCTGTAAATTCTTTTTTCTTCTTCTGTTACGAACCCATCTCCATCTAGATCAGCAGGATGTAAAGAAGGTCTTCTTGGACCACCAGATTGTTGCATTCTATACCCTGAATCATTACCACCTCTTCTACGTGGAGGGCCTTTGCGTTTACCTCTGCCAGGTGGACCTTTTCGACGCATTTGGGATAATTCTTCTTGTAAGCCTGCAACTGCCTCTCTAGTACCTTCCATTTCTTCTAACATTTTTTCATGTGATTCTACTAAATCCATTTCTGCAGCTGTTTCACGTACTTTTGTGGCCATATCCATTTCCCCAAGTTCGATAGCTCTTGTTTCTATTAGTTCCATCAAATCTCCAAATCCTCCTGGTGGTAATAGTTTCTTTTCGTTATCTTTTGTTATTCTTTTTTCAAGATTCTCTAATTCTCTACGACTTCTTGCTAATCTTATTTCTGAAGCATATTTTTCAACACGTTTAGATTTCCCTGCTAATGTTCTTTTACCAACGAATCTAATTACACCAAACATCATACCTAATGCTGCAAACATAATTTCTAATGTTCCATCTGGAAGACCAAGTAATGAGTCAATATTCAGAATGAAATCTAATGCAGCGGCTAATTCTGGAGGAAGAGCGTCTAAGGTTGTACAACCAGTTTCATCAACATCTACTCCCTCATCGGTATCTGGACATTTATCTAAAATTGAACCATCTTCATTGAAATCATTAACTCCATCCCCATCTGAATCAATAGCAGTTTCATTTGCAGTTTCATTTGCAGTCTCATTTAATGTGTCATTATTTGTTTCATTTAATGTATCGTCTGGTAAAATGACAGTGCAGCCGCTGGAATCTACAAAATCACCAGACGTTGTATTTGGACATTCATCCGCATTGTTTCCAATGCCATCATTATCATCATCGTATTGTTCTGAAGGGTTATTAGGAAATGCATCTTCATTGTCACTAATACCATCTCCATCTGAATCAAAAAATAACGGACAACCATTGAACATATCTACTTCAGTACCATTTGGAGTTTCGGAACATTGATCATAAGAATCAGCTACTCCATCTCCATCACCGTCATCAAAAGAAATCTCACAACCATCAAAGTCAACTCCTGCTCCAAGTCTTGTTAGTAAACATGTATCATTAGAATCTGGTATGCCATCTGCATCGTCATCCCAGTCTTCAGTTTCATCAAAACAGCCATCATGATCATAATCTGTACCCTCATCCCAAGAATTCCAATTAAATTGGCCTTTAGGACAAAGATCATTCTCATCGTGAATATTATCATTATCGTCGTCCCAATCTTCAATTTCATCATTACATCCGTCATTATCATGATCTGTTAATGGATTTGAAGACCATCCAGGGTAACCGCTTATACAATAATCATTACCATTATTTATACCGTCATTATCAATATCAAATTCATGCCAATTAGATTTAGCCTCAAAAATTTCTATTTCACTAATTTTTAAATTAAAATCTAAATCAAGACATCTGAACATAATCTTTTGTCCGTGTTCAGCATGGAAATGGTATAATTCTGGGTTTTCATTTATTGGATGATACATATTCATTACAGTAATCCACCCATTTTGCTCATTCCATATTCTAATTTCTCCGCCAATATGTTTATTCGCATCATATGATGAAAATCCCCAAGTTATTTTCATAGCACCAATATAATATTCCTGTCCGAAATCAATCATGATATCTTGATTCGAATCTTCACATGAATTGGCAGATTCCCAAATAGAGTTGAAATCATTATCAATCGCTTTCGGACCTGAATTTGTTTCCCACTCACTACTAACGTAAACATTCGCACCATCTGAGATGTCATTTGGGTAATAAGCATCCATCATACCTCCATTCCCAGAATTAGAGCTTTGCCATTTATGGATTTGGATTTCAGCTAATCCGACCGTTATATCCTCGGAATGTGAACATCTTACACTAATTCTACTGGCTTCTATTTTATCGAAAACATGAGGTATATTTCTACTCCAATAATCAAGTTCTAAATATTCTGCATGTACATCTGAAACTAATTCCCAAGAATTATTTGAAGTCCAAGCCAAAATCTCATACCTTAGAGGAATATTGGGTGGATTTATCCACTCTAAACTTACCCCTGAAACTAAATGGAAATTTCCACTATCATAACCGGGAAGATTAATGATTATTTCTTGTGAATCAACTTGACAAGATTCTCCAGATTCCCAAAATGTATCGTAATTATCATCTACAGCTAAATGTCCTTCATTACCCTCTATTGCTGAAGAGACCCATGTTGAACCTGTTTCTAAGTTAGAACTCCATTCTACCTCGGAACGATCAACTACATTATCTGAAAGATATAAACAACCAATTTTATCGTCGAAAATGTTAGCATCTAAATCCCTCAATTCTAGTTCTATACACCACGTTTCGTATCTAACAATTGAATGGAAATCTGCAAAATCAAGATTATAATTTACTATATTTTCAGAATTTAATGATAATAATGGAGTAGTTCCTGTGATAATATTTCCACCATTAGATCGAGTAACTCGATAATCAACCTTCACCGTTGATACCCCTTCTATGTTAACTGATGCATGTAAAAATAGTTCGAGACTTCCATATTCAGAGTCTTGATAAGGATTCCAAATTATATTTGAATTAAGATAAGTATCACCCTCACCAGAATTATCATCATTAGAAGCATCTTCAACATTTAAAAATTCACATATCCCATCTAAACTGACTGTATCTGTAGAAGCTTGCTCTCTAATATCAACATAAATACAATATTCAAGTTCACCAGTTGGGAAATTCATTTCGATTAATTCTCCTATACCTAGTACATTTGTTTCTAAATCAATCGTTAAATGTCGGCTATATGAAGAAAAAGGTTGATTATTTCCAGGATTAAAGATTTTTACATAATAATTGAATTCATGTAAGCCACCATACATAGACTCTCCATTCTGCAACGGCAAATCAACGAAAATTTCTAAATTTGCTTCGTCAATTCCATCATTATTGAAATCACCCCACTCCCAATTAAGTGAAATAGCTAAATTTTTCAATTCATCTGTTGACCACATAAATCCTGCATCTATACAAGTAGCTTCAGTAACAAAAGAAAATTCAATATCCTTTTCAAAATAATCATAACAGAAATGAATTTCATTATCATCATGTTCAGAACCTGTATAATGGACTTCATCAACCTCTAAGGGTATTTTATAGCTCGTTCCAGGATAAGGCTCCCATTGAGACATTACTCCTAATGATGTATAATCTTCAGATGTTACCCAAGCGAAACTTTTCCCATCAAGAATATCATAATCTGAATCATCTAGAGCATTAATAACTTGTTCAGTGTCATACCATGTGTCTTCACCATTCAAATGATAAGCCATCCAAAAACCATTAATACTATCCCATGCTATCAAATAATTATTATCCTCATTCCAATATGAATAATAATCTCCTCCAGCTTGAATAGTTCTAGAGTATCCTGATCCTGTTACGTAAAAAGGTGACTTAACTACATCATACACTGCATTAAATTTCTCTGGACCTCCATTTCCAGATAATGTTAGTTCATCTTGGGCATAACCTCCACCTACGCAGATTCCACCTTCATTGATTTCCCAAAGGTCTGGATTTAAAGGATCGCAATCAATTGCATCTAAAATTCCATCGTTATCATCGTCTAAATCTTGATTATCACACAAATCGTCTTGATCGAAATCTGACCATTCTGAACCATCAACTGGACAATGGTCTTGGAATAGAGCGTATCCATCTCCATCTATATCTTCGTAAATATCTACAAATGAAATATCCATTTTAACTCCAGAACTATCAAACATTCCAAGCCAATCATCCTCTTCAAATACTAAATCATAAAATACTTCCAAGTTAGATGTTTTAACTATTTCAATTAATGAACCACAAAATTCAGTAATAGGTCCATAACTAGTATTTTGAGTGCCCTCAATAAGTCCAGATGCACCTCCTAGAAAACCATAATGTCCTGCATCTACCCATTCTCCTCCAATAACAATATCAGTGTTATAATCTAAATCAGGAGGGTTGTCATATGCTCCAGGTGTATCAAAAGCAAAACTTCGAAAACTCTGATTTACATTATAATGGATTTCAAATACTGAATCGACTTGACCTTGATGTACCATTAGTCCTACAGAGTTCATTGGAAGATAATCGCACGGATCAATTATTTCTATATCATTATTCTCTCCATTATTGGGGTCATTAGGATGCGAGTCAGTGCCATCGGGAATACCGTCCCCATCAGTATCAATTTCGTTAGGGTTAGTTCCCAATTCATATTCTTCAAAATTTGATAAGCCGTCTCCATCCATATCTTCGACATCGTCTCCAATTCCATCACCATCTGTATCTGGAGATGTTGAACTAATGTCGTTGAAGCTATCTTCCCATGAATCTGGTAAACCATCACCATCAGAATCTAATGGACCTGATGTAAAACCATTAGAAGGTAAAGCAGTAAATCCTGAAGGTACAGAGTATTCAACTTCACCAGAAGTTAAGATACGATATGTATGTCCTCTATTATTAGAAGAATCTGTAACTGCAGGATATACTGTAGTATTTGCTAGACCGTTACTACCGTATTCAGAATCCCAAGCTGCTAAATTTCCATTAGAATCTTCTCCAAATATTGGTATTGCACCAGTACTAGGTTCTAGATTAGAAGTACCAGCAGGAGCAATCCATTGACCGTCAATAGAATACCACATATTTCCTGCTTCATTATCAAGTGCTATTCCTATATTTCTAAAATCATCATGTGACCAGTTTGTTAATGCATCTATTCCCGAAGTTGGATTTTGTGCTTCATTGTGATATAAGTGACCTGCATCATCTAACCCCCATCCATTAACATCCGTGCCAAGTCCCATTGGCGCTAGGGCTGCAGATCCTGTATGAACTCCAATTATATTCCACATCTCATTACTTCCATCTACTTGAATTTCGAATTCCCAGTACCATTTGCCTGGAGGAATTCCGATATTCATGATGGAACTTCCTGAACCTGAACCAGACGTGGTAGATTCGGGATCATCAAAATATGAGATATATTCTCCATCTGTGCTGAAACTAAATCCATTACCAATAGATTTTTGATTATCCCAACACCATTCATTAGAATCACAACCTGAAAAACCTGAAGCTGGACTAAAAATTGTTTGAGCAGCTGTGTAAGCATTGCTATCTTGAGCCGCTTCTTGAAATTGGACATCATAGCAATAATATTGACCGTATTGTAATTCTACAGGATATGCAAAAGGATCATTACTACCAATCAAGAAATCTTCAAGCATTATGGGATTCCCATTGTAAGCACCACCAACATAAAGACTGGCATCTTCGTGATGCAAGTGACCTCCAGATTGATCACAAATTGAGGAATTAGCTGTAACAATCGCAGGGTAAAGATATTGATCATAATTATAAGCAGTATTTGCAGTAAGATTTGTTACTTGAGTTTTACCAATATGTAGACCTGTTTGTGGGTGAGGAGGATATACAGCATGAGAAGAAATGGTTGGACCTGAAGTCGGCGGATTATTTCCTCCTGAATTACCTGGCGGCGGACCAGTACAGGCTGTATCAAATGTCGTTAATACAGAACCTGTATCTAAATTAGTTAATGCTACCTCAATAAAGTAATCCCCTGTTAAATATTCTCTAAAGGCCATAGAATATTCCCATTCTGTTGAAGAAGCAATCCATTCTAAGTATCCATCTGTTACTGTAGTGTTAGAAGGACAATCTATTAGCCACCAATTGACTCGGTAGTGTGTTCCAACTACAGCATTTTCTAAATCAAGTTCTATAGTAGGCATAGTATCTACACTAAAACTGTCTACGGAACTATTCTCACACCAAGAATAAAAATATGGAGATGAATCTGATTGATGTCCTGGTGAAGGAGCATCTCCATTACCAGTATTGAAACTATCATATAAACAAAAGTTAGAACTATTACCATCGTAAGCTCTTATATCACCATTGTAATATCCCCAATTCGATGATGAATTAATTTGATGAGTATCCATCCAAAGTAGTGTTTTATCTTTATATTGGTTATAGAAGATTCCTTTTTCTGAAGGATCCATACCATTAATTTGCTGATTGTAACTTAGTTCATGCCAAATCTTAGTATAATTTCCTGTAATATCTTGGGCATCAGAAGCATAATCAGTTACTGAAATCTCTGATACTCGATTCTCCCAAGTAACACTTGCGAACATAATTTCAGCCCTTCCCTCTGTAGCACTAGCCATAGGGGTTAAAGGAGTGAAAATCATTAAAAAAATTACAAAAAATAGCGTCGGAACTCTGGAACGTTTCATTTTATGGCACCTGCTGATACGGGATGAGGGATAGTCCCTTCTATAACCTTCTATTACAAAGTTTACATCAAATCATAGATTTAATTGTTTGTAAACAGGATTTAAATTCTTTTTCTAAATCTTCTAATGTAGAATTATTGTCTACCTTGAATTCTGCGGACTCAATTAACTCCCCTAATCCCCATTTTCTTTCTCTAGTATTCCTCGTAGCAAAATCTTCTCTGTCTCCATCCTCTCCTCTACCTCTCTTCAAGATTCTTTGCCATCTAATTTCCTCTTCCGCAAGTATTGCTAATAGTGAAAATTTTCGACCCCATTGGTTTTTGAAAATTTCTGCTTCGGCTGTTCCTCTGATTCCCTCGATAATTATTATCGGAACGGAAGTGTATGATAATGTCTCTACTGAAGGAACTAATCTTTCGGCTAAAACCTGTTCACCAAATTGACTACGCAAGGATACAACAACTAAGCCAATATTTCCTGGTGTTTCCTCTAAACCTCTATTTTTTGCTTCTGCCCTAATCATATCTCCCATACTTAAAACAGGGATTCCATTTTCATTTGCGATTCTACTTAATTCGCCTTTTCCTGAACCGGGCATTCCACAAATTGCAATAATTTTTGAATCCAAACTAGTCCCCATTTGAACTGTGTAACAATCAAGGCCATTAACTTTCAAAGTTTTCTTTACCCCATTTATAATCAATTAATCTAAGTAAACCCGCACCCAATAATGTAATTCCTGCCGAAATAGCAAATATTGCACCGAAACCTGCTCTTGTTTCTACTGAAACATCAAGAGGTCCCGTACTATTTGCATTGATTCCTTCAGCACGAATTGTTTCAGCCCAATTTTGAATAAGTGCAGTATCTCCTTGAGTAAATGATAATACAAATAAAAGTAATAATGGGATCACAGTTCCAATCCAAAACCAAAACATGATTGAGGCGTCAAAAATAGATTTATTTGGTTTTAAACCCATTAGAAATGCAGTCAAGGCTACGATGTAAATACTATTTGCAATCATTACAACAAATGCCCCGGGTAAAGTCCACCAAGCATCTAAATTCCAAGCCATCAATACTAGGAAAATTATTGATATCCAAGTTGTTGAAAGAAAATAAACTGTTACTTTTGCACGAATTACTTCTGGAACACTGACTGGTAATCCATCATAATGTGCAGGTGAGTCAATAGCAGTTAACCAAGAATAGAAATTGAATCCAAAAAAACCTAAAAATGGGGCATAAGATAGTAAATTAACAGGAATTGGTGCTTCAGCAAAATCAACAGCCCAAGCCATCAAAAGTAGTACAGCTAAAGGAACAGAATAAGAAATTACCATTTTTTTAACTGTTCCACTTCTAATCAATTCAACAATTTCTTTAGTTACAAGTAATCTTAACTTTGTATTTTTTTTACCACTTCTAATTAATCCGAAAGTTATCCATCCTATTGGACCCCAGTCTAGAAAGCTCAACCTTTTGTGAACTGGTAAAAATAACTCCTCTCTTTCAATAATTTGGTGTTCGAAATCATTAGAAACCAAAAAAGAACCTAGTAATGCTAAAAAAATACTGATAAATATGCCAATTGGAATATAGATTAATTCATGAGTATATTGCCACTTTAAACCAATAATTAAAGTTTCAAATGGTATCATATTTAACGCAAAAATTAATGCTGCAAAGATTGCAATAAGTGGAACTAGTTTTGAAAAATAACCCCCTCTTGTCCATAGAGCAGATCCCAAAAATGAAAGCGCTAAACCTTGAGATAATGTCAAAATCATGGCAATTAAAGTAACATATAATGATTCAGGCTTTATGGGGAATAATCCTGTTTGAGAAGTTGCAAAAATCGCTATTCCCATTCCTGTAACTACTGGAATTAAAACCAGTAAAATGTAAAATGTAACTTCTTTTAGATAATATGAGAAATAATTTACAGATTGCCTTAATGGTTGGAGAGCTGGTGCTGCCAATAAATAGTTCAATCCACCAGCCCTTTGAGATATCATGACTCTACCTAAAAAAGCGAATGAACCCATTCCTAAACTGAACATGAATAACGGAACGTGTAATGCTTGCTTCATTTCATCCCAACTAAATGCACGATTTTCTTGTACCGGGTTTATTGAATCTGGTACCCCTTCACCAACTAAAAACGGAAAACCTAATGTTACCAACATAGAAAATAAAGATAATAAAGCAGGAAAAAGAAGTACATGTCTTTTCTTTGCAAAGTCGATATTTTGACGCCATTCTTCTCTAAACATCATTTTGTATGTTATTCCCACAGAATTAAATAAACTAGGCTCAAAATATTTCGAAAATTTAGGTTTATCTTCAACCTCTATCGATTGAGACAAAACTACTCCTCCTCATCTTTTAGTTGTCCTACTAAACGAATAAATACATCTTCTAATGTTTCAGACTCTGATTCTTTAATATCAGAAATTTTTCCGCTAGCTAATACTTTACCATGATCGATTATTGCTAAACGTGTACACAACCTTTCTGCAACCTCAAGAACGTGACTACACATGAAAATAGTTCCACCTTTAGCGACATGAGCAAGTAACCATTTCCTACATTTACGCTGATAAATAGGATCTAAATTGGCAAAAGGCTCATCTAAAAATAATAATCTAGGTTCATGAATAAATGCACAAGCAAGCATTACTTTTTGGCGTTGTCCTTTTGATAAATCCTTACACATTGTATCTCTTTTATCGGTCATTCCAAACCAATCAAGCCAATATAATACTTTATTTGACAAATCATCTAATCTTCTCAACCTGCCTACAAAATAAAGATATTCATAAGGAGTCAGATAAGAAGGTGGTGATTCTGATTCCGGTACAATTCCAATATTTGCCTTAAGTCTTTGAGGCATTTTTTTAACATCAATTCCTAATACTTCCACAGAACCAACTGTACTTTGTAATTGTCCAGTTAACAATCTAATAAATGTGGATTTTCCAGCCCCATTAGGGCCAAATACACCAAAAAATTCTCCAGCGAACACTTTTACATTCAATGGATGTAATGCGACAAAATCTCCAAAAATCTTACTGAGATCTTCGGTAATTACCAATGGCTCTTCTGTATTAATATCCCTCACCTAACATCCTTTCCAATGCGGTGTTTTCTTTTCTAAAAAAGCATTAACACCGATTTCCTTATCCTCAGTATCAAATAGGTCTGAAAACACCCTTAATTCTTTTTGTATTCCCTCATCTATTGGTGAATTTAATGCAATTCTAACTGCACTTTTAGCAATTTTAAGTGTATGACTCGATTTAGAACCAATTGTTTTTGCTAATTCAATCGTTTTATTTCTTAACTCATCGGGTGAACAAATATGATTGATTAATCCGAATGAAAATGCTTCTTCTGCATCAATAAAATTGCCTGATAAAATTAATTCTAATGATTTCCCATAACCGACTAAATGTGTTAATCTTTGGGTTCCACCTCCTCCCGGTATTAATCCCAAATTAATCTCTGGTTGCCCAAACATGGATCTATCTGTTGCCATTCTAATGTCACAAGACATGGCTAATTCGCATCCACCTCCCAAAGCAAATCCATCAATCATTGCAATAGTTGGTTTTTCAATTTTCCAAACTGCTTCCCAACAATTATCTGAAAATATTTCAAATATTTCTTCTGATTTTTTACCTTTAAATTCTGAAATATCCGCACCAGCCACAAAAGAATTTGGCTTACTTCTCTTTCCTTCGAGAGGTTTATTTGGTGGAGCTCCTGCAAAAATTGCTACTCTTATTGAATCATCAGACATTACTCTAGAAGATGCTCCTTTAATTGCTTCAACCACTGAATTATTTAATGCATTTAACTTGTCTGGACGATTAATAGTAAATATGACTACCTTGCCTTTATTTTCGTCATCTTCATCAATTAATATCAATTCTTCTAATAAAATATCCTGCGCTAATTCTCCACCCATATACTAGCGGAACGGGTAGGGGTTTGAATATCATTGCCTTTAGCCAAAAAACAATTATTTCAAAGGTGGAAGAGGAGGTAGGCCCTCAATTGGTGGTAAATCTGCTAAATCTAAAGGTGGAAGGCCTTCAATAGGAGGTAATTGGCCATCAATCAAAGGTAATGGAGGTAAATCTGGAAGTTCTAATTTTTCTTGAACTTTTGAGTCAACTTTTCTAAATCCATCATCTAGAGGGAATCTCAATTTCAAAATTTTACTTTCATCAATTCTGATATAAGTTGCTCCATAAGGCCTTCCTGGAGTAACTTTTTCAGGTTCTGATAATACTGTTAGACCGTGACCTTCACGTGATAAAATTACAGTTAAGTCCTCACGCTTATCCTTTTCATTCCACATTCTAGCTTTAGACGCTCTAATTTCTGCCATTTGGTTACGTCTTCGTTCTTCTATTCTCTTACGAATTCTATCATGAACACTACGTCTTTCTCCGACTGCATTAACAATCTCAATATCTTCCATTGTATCTGCATCAACATCAATTACATATTCGCTAGCAACGGAATATTCTTCTTCTTCTTCTTCTTCAATTATCTCTACTACTTCGATTTCTTCTAAATCAATTTCTTCTTCGATTTCTGCTTGTGCCAAAGCATTTTTATTCGCAATTTTCGCTAATTTTAATTCTCTTAATGTTTTAGCATCTTGATTTTTTGTAGTAACTGGTTCTGGTAATTCGTCTTCTTCATCTTCTTCAAATTGAATTTCTTCGGACTCGGAAATGGAATTATTCTCTAAGTTTTTCGTCTTTCTAACCATTTTTCTTTTTGGTTTTCCTGTCGGTCCAAAGAAAAGTAAACCTGCACAAAGAATAATCCATCCTGCGAATAATAATTTAGCATCATCAACCCAATTTTCTTTGTTAATTAAAAAATAAACTATTGAAATAACCAATAAAAAAAACAAGATGACTCGTCTTCGTGCCATATTCCCCAACTGTTAGCCCTAGTACACTAAAGGTTTTGACTTTGACGCACATAATTTAATTCAATTTTTAAAACTTAAAAGAATTCCATCTAATGCTTTTTTTCTATGTGAAAATTTTTCTTTAATAGAGATTTCAACTTCACCAAAAGTTAATCCTTCTGTTGAAAAACCTAAATAATCTGAAGGAACAAATATTGGATCATAACCAAAACCAAAATTTCCACGAATACTGTCAACTATTGTGCCTGGACAAATACCACTACCTTTGTGTACTTTCTGACCATCCCAGAAACGTGCAGAGGCTTGAAATGATGCTTTACGAATATTTTTACCCATAATTTTCAAAATTCCTTCGCAACCAATTTTATCTAGCACGTATGCACTATAAACTCCAGGAAACCCACCTAACGAATCAATAAATAACCCTGAATCCTCAACTAATAACGCATCATTTTCTCTTCCTATTTTTTTCAATAATTTTATTCCTTGAGATAATTTAGAATCTGCAACTTCATCTAATGTGTCACACTGAGGTTCGATAATTTCTGGAACCTTGCCATCGATTAAAAATTGTTCAACATTAAATCCAAAAGGAGAAAAGGCATGTTTTGCTTCGAGTAATTTACCTTTATTTCCTGTCATAAACCATAGTTGCATTATTATGTGCAAAACAATTAGGCTGATGAATAAACCGATTATGGAATAGATTATTGAATAATTCATTTTCGACTTGTCATGGACCCCAAAAATTTGTTGATTGTAGCATTTGGGGGTGCTTTGGGTGCATGCCTAAGATATCTAGTCATTATTTGGATACCTCCTGAAGGTTTCCCTTGGTCTACTCTAAGTGTTAATCTACTTGGGTCTTTAATTCTGGGAATTATAATTGGACTGAGTTCAAATAATATTCTGGATGAGAAAATCACATTACTTCTAGCCACTGGACTATTAGGAGCTTTTACTACAATGTCCACTTACAGCATAGATACTATCTCTTTATGGGAAAATGATAAAATATTAGCAATTATTTACATTTTTTCTACTGCAATTATAGGTCCTATACTAGCTTTAATTGGAATTGAATCGATTAATTCAGGTATTATTTTGAATAAAAATTAATCGTGATACCTAACTCTGCTCTTAATTTGTTCAAATCTTGAAATAATTTCTTCTGATTTAGGAATTGTACCACCTTCGAATTGAATTTGTGATTTAGAATCATCATAATCTAAGTAAGATTCTACAATTTGGTTCATTGCTTCTGGAAAATTAGGATGTGTTGCTTGTAAACACTCGTATAATACATGGAAATCCAAACCATATGATTCCACTTCAAATGTAGATTGAGATAATCCATAATCGATTAATACTAATCTATCTTCATTCAAAATAATATTTGTTGTTGTCAAATCTCCATGAGTAATACCGCACAAATGTAATCTTCTCAATAATGCTCCTAATTTTGAAAATATTTCTTTTGAGTCAATTAATGATAATTCATTTTTCAATTTTATAACTAATGTATCTCCTTCAACTTTTTCCATAAACATTATTCCATTTTTTAAATCAAGATTGAAAATAGAAGGAGTAGGGAAGTCTAATTGTTGTAATTTTAATAATGTCCTAACTTCGCTAGTTAACCTAGATTTTGTTAATCTGCTATCTAATTCTGGATGACGCCATTTTCTAGGGCGCCTAAATTTCTTAATTGCTGGTTTTCCTAACCAATATCCACTTGTAACTATTGCTTCTGCACCTTCATGTAATTTTTTTTCCTCAATCCACACTTGCAAGCGACTCACCCTATACCACCCCTAGAGGCGATGTATTCAAAGCAGTGATGCTTCAGCATATTACTGGTGAAAGTATGGGAATAAGCCTTCCTATGTGTGAAATTGATCCTTTAGAGCGTAGTCGTGGCTTAAAAAATAGTGAAATAGCTGAAAGAATTTCTTCAGTCAAAAAAAGATTAGGAGATAAATTACTTATTCTTGGACACCACTACCAAAGAGATTCAATAATAGAACATACCGATTTAATTGGTGATTCATTCCTTCTTTCAAAAATGGCTGCAGAATCATCTAGTGAATATATTGTATTTTGCGGAGTACACTTTATGGCTGAAAGTGCTGACATTCTAACAAATAAAGATCAAAAAGTAATATTGCCAAATCTTAGAGCGGGATGTTCAATGGCTGATATGGCTAATCTGAAGGATGTAACTGTTTGCTGGGATTCACTTATCGAAAAATTTGATCTATTAGATCCAATGAATAGAGAAGATCCTAATCTACCTGCTCCTGAAGGAGAAAAATATCTTATTCCTGTAACTTATATGAATTCTAGTGCATCTCTGAAAGCCTTTGTAGGATTACATGGAGGTGTTGTATGTACTTCTTCAAATGCAGAAGGTGTTTTGCAATGGGCTTTTGAAAGAGCGGGCCCTGATGGAAAAGTTCTTTTCTTTCCCGATCAACATTTAGGAAGAAATACAGGCTTAGAAATGGGTTTAAACCATTCAGAAATGTCAACCTGGACTCCGAATAAAGACCATGAGTGGGATAAATTAAATGATGCACGGATTATTCTTTGGCATGGTTATTGTTCTGTACACAGAAGGTTTTCAACTGAACAAATTTCAAATTTAAGAAAAGAAAGTCCAGATGCATTAATTGTTGTACATCCAGAATGTAAAACAGATGTTGTAAAAGCAGCAGATGAATTTGGAAGTACAGAATTCATCAGAAATTACGTTAAAAATGCTCCAGAGGGTTCTACAATAGGCATTGGTACTGAAATTAATATGGTTCAACGCTTAAATGATGAATATCCAAATAAGAATATAGTATGTCTTGATTCTTCAATTTGTCCTTGTTCAACAATGTACATGATTCATCCAATATATCTATTAGATGTTCTAGAAAGATTAGAGGAAGGTGAAATACCTAACCAAATTATCGTTCCTGAAGAAGAAAAGAAACTGGCCTCAATCGCATTGAATAGAATGTTAAGTATCCTAAAGTAAATTACCAGGCACCATGAACATATGGCTTCCCATCATCTGGATTTTCTTCATTACAGAGGCGAAATAAGCGTTCAAATGTGAAAATTCCACTATTGCAACCATCAGAAAATTCAAATTTTAAAGCGTATCTTCCAACCTTACTAACCTGAGGTTTACTTAGTAAAAGCTTTTCAATTTCTGATTCTAACTCAGATGCCGTATCTTCATCATCTCTTAATGGTGAACATTTTGCACATGGGCACCAGTATAGTAAAGTTCGATAGCTAAGCTCAGATTCAAGTTTATTGGACCAAGTTAGCAACATACTTTCTTCCTTTCTTTCTAAACGATTTAATTGAGGCAAATCATCATTTTTAGACATTTAAACACCTCAAATTATTTCTAATTCTGAATTATCATTATTTGAATTTAAGATTTTATTAAGATTTTCAACTACTTTTNNGAGAAAGCTATTGCAGAGACACCTTCTGGTTCGGCTACAATTCTATGTACGCCATCATCACCACTTCTAACAATTCCTGGATCAAAAGGAATTCTTCCTAAAAATGGGACTGAATAGTCCTCAGATGCTTTTTCACCGCCACCTGTTTTGAAAATATCTAATGATACATTCCATTGGCCATCTTCATTTGTAATTACTTCGTGAACTTTACCACCAGGGCCATTTACTTTAACAACTGTATTTGATAACATATTTCCATCAGTATCTGATGCAGTTCCATTTATTGAATACCCACTCATATTTTCTACAATTCCCAACACGTTCATTTTCAATGATTTTGCGAAGTTAATTGATTTTCGAGAGTCTAGTAAAGCAATTTCTTGAGGGGTAGTTACTATAACAATACCATCAATATTTTGTAAAGATTGAGCTACTGTTAGCGGTTCATCTGAAGTTCCAGGTGGAAAATCGATAATCAAATAATCCAAACTTCCCCATTCAACGTCACCAATAAATTGTTGAATTGCACCTAACTTAATGGGTCCTCTCCAAACTACTGGTGTATCTTCTGCCTCTAATAAAAAAGCCATGGAAATTACTTTGACATCTGAAGGGCCCTTGGCAGGATGAATTCTACCTTCATCAACATGTAATCTATGATTTTCTAATCCTAACATTTTAGGGACATTTGGACCAGTAATATCAATATCCATAATTCCAACTTTATTTCCTTGTTTGGCTAGTGCTAATGCTAATCCAGTAGAAACTGTTGATTTACCCACACCTCCTTTTCCAGACATTACCATAATTTTATGCTTAATTGAAGAAGATAATTTTTCCATCGCCATTCTTCTTTTCATTTGACTATATGCTGCTTCCATTTGTTTTTGCTGTTCTGCAGACGGAGTATTGCCTTTAGAATCACCTCCTGAATCTGAAGGATTATGGAATGAAATAGGATTCGACATAATAACCCCTAATAGTCATATAATTTAATTATCTGTAATTAAATATCTAATAATTAATGAAGAAATAAAAAATGGAATTAACCCCGTAAATAATATCCAAATTTCAAATGACATATCATTTACAGCATACCAATATCCAATTGAATAAATTACAGAGAATATTGAGGTTAAATATACCATGAAAATATTTTCATTTTTATTTTTTAAATTAGAAAAATAAAATGCAATCAATGAATGAAAATGACTTGACAATAAAATTAGTATTGCAACTATTTTAAATAAAAACCATAATTCAAAAGATGCTAAAACAATATGAAGAATGAATAGAATCCAAAAAAACCCAGAGGCTACAAATAATCCTCTAAAATTAGAAAAAAAGGATTTTATCATAATTTTCGCTCAATTCTTTTAATATCNAATTTAATCATCATCATAATCAAATACAGAAAGTATATTCTCTAATTCTCTTGCATCGCTTTCTAATGCTTTTTTATCTTTAGCTGATAATTCTGGATCTTTTAATCTATTTTTAATTAAATCTAATTCCAGTTTAGCATTTTCTCTTTCTTCTCGTAATTTCTTCTCTTCTTTACCCATTTGAATTCTAGAGATTCTTTGCCTTGAAGCTTTTCTAAGNGCTTTTTGTTCCTGCGCCCTAGCATCTTCTTGTTCATTTATCTGTGATTGACCATGTAGCTCAATTGATGTTGGATAAGGAATAACTATTCCTTCATCGTTAAATCTTTCATCAATTGTTTTGAGTAACCAATCTTTCGCAATAAATTCATCTGTATAATCATCAATCCAAACAAATACTCTAAACACTTTTGCAAAATCTCCAAGTTCTAATAGCAAAACTCTAGGAGGTGGTGAAGATAATGCTTGAGGACATTGTCTTGCAATATCTAATAACGTATATTTACAGTGATCAATGCTTTCATTGTAGTCAACACCAATATCTAAAATTATTGATAATCTTCTAGCGATTCCATCACCACCACCCCTAGCATGGTTAATTACTGTAGTTTGTACTAAAGTATTATTTGGAATTACAACTAACTTCTCTTCCCTAGTTAGTATTTTAGTTGATAAGATGCCAACTGAGGCTACAGAACCTAACATTCCATCTACTTCTATACGATCTCCAACTTCAAATGGTCTATCAATAGCTAACATAAATGAATTNACAATNTTACCCAAAGTTTGTTGAACTGCTAATCCAATAATTAATGAAAATACAGCCAATGATGCTAATAAACCAAATAATTCAATTCCTAATTCTGATAAAGCCAAATATATTGCTCCAAACCAAATTACAGCTCTAAAAACAAATGTTAACAAGGGATTACTACCAGATACTGTTACATTAGATTTATCAGTAAATCTGTCCATAATTACTGGAACAATATGTGACACTGTAACACTAGCTATGCTTGCACCAATAAGAATATATGAAGCTGAAAATATTGGAACCAACGATTCTATTACACTATTTTGAGTATCTATCCAAACAACAGAAAGATTAATTCCACCAATTAAAACAAAGAAGTAAAGTCTATTTGATATTGGTACAACTAAAATATCATCTAATTCATTTTTGGTTTTCTTGACTAATTTAAACCATGGACGGATAATCACATATTTTGAAAATAGTAAAGATAATGATACTAAAACAATTGATATACCTATTTTTGGAAGTGCACCAAGATCATTGATTTGTGATATTATCTCTTCCATGATTGGTCGTCCCCTTGAATAAATGATTAATATTTATCTGTTAGAATTATCACGATTCTTTCACAAACTCTTTGGCTTGATCTACCCATTTATCTCTCTTCACACGACCAGGGAAGAATTCAATTGCAATATTCACTTGATCTTCTAATTCAGAATCCATCTTAGAAATTTGATTAAATTTATAGATTCCTAAAGCATTTAATTTTTCTTCGATAAACGGACCAATTCCTTTAGTTCTTTGTAAATCATCTTTATTGAAGATTATAGCACCCGATGCAATTGTTCTCTTTATTCCTGTAACACCATTCAACACATTTCCTGATTTTGATTTCCATTTAATTGAAATATTTTCGCCAGTTTCATCATTGATATACCCTAAACCACTTTCGGGGAATTTTGATGCGTCTTTTAATGAAATCATATCCGATCCTTCTTTGATTTCTCCTTTAATTTCAGTATTTTCAGACACACCTAGTACGTCAAAATCAATAAATTCTGCTTTAGCTGCAACTCTCATTAATTCCGCATCCTTCTTAGACAATCCTTCCATTTGAGCTTCCATCTTAGCCATTTTTTCAGCCATTCTAGCTTCCATTTCTGCTAATTTTGATTCTGAATCGGCTTCTGCTTTCCTTGCTTCTGCTTCAGCTTCTGCTTTTCTTGCTGCCGCTTCTGCTTCTGCTTTTCTTGCTGCCGCTTCTGCTTCTACTTTCCTTGCTTCCATTTCTGCTTCGAATTTTCTTGCCTCTGCTTCATTCTTTCTCGCTTCTGCCTCAGCTTTTTCTTTGGCCTCTGCTTTAGCTTTGGCTTTTGCTTCTGCCTCAGCTTTTTCTTTAGCCTCTGCCTTAGCCTTTGCTTCTGCATCTGCCTTTGCTTTCATTTCTGCTTGGATTTTTTTCTCTTCTTCAGAATCATCTATTTGCTCTTTTTCAGCTGGTTTTCTCTTACTTGAATCCCCCTCAACAGTTACACTCCATAATACGTAAACTGAAGCTCTACCAATTCTAATTCTTCCGATGAATTCTCCATCAGGTTTTTGAGCTCTCATCCCAGCTTTATTATCATTAAATTGTAATCTAAAGACAACAGAACCGAATCCTTCATCTTCTTCCTCATCTTCTTGGACCTCGATGAAATCCATATTAAATCTATTTTCATTTTCATCAGAATCTAAATCCGTAATTGAAATTTCAGTACCTAATTCAAGTTTTGTAATTGTGATTGTTTCTTTACTTTCAACACTATCTCCCATTTTAACTCCAGTAATTGGTTGTAGTACAAATGGTTCACTTTGGGTACCCCTACCTGAAACAAATTCTGGAACAGAAGTTGTATACATCGGTTGAGGGCCTTTGTTTAACCCGAGCATCATTAACACTGTTTGTCCTTTTTCACCAGCAAGGAATACTAAAGGTAACAATAATGCTAACAATAATAGAAGTAACACACAACACCACCAATAAGTCATAAATCCAAATTCAGAGTCTGTACTTACACTAATACAATTCAAATCTTCTGGTGGAATGCTTGTATTGGTCAATGGATCTGTTCCACAAGCAATTTCGTCTTTATCAGAAACTCCATCATTATCGTCATCTAAATCCTCTATTAATTGTGGATCTGAAGTGGAAACTCCTACTAATGAATCTGGATTCCCGTCTCCATCAGTATCAACTGAAGCAGCCGGATCATCTGGGAATGCATCAATATCATCTACAACCCCGTCATCATCACTATCTTGGTCTAAACTATCACAGAACCCGTCACCGTCTAAATCTACAGGGGTGCTTGTTTCATCTAAGGAATCTGTTCCACAAACGTCTTCCCATGAATCTATCCATCCATCATTATCATCATCTAAATCTTGATTATTTCCTTCCTCATCTCCATCAGTATCAAGCCATTCAGTTGGAAGATATGGGAAAGCATCGTCATCATCAAGCCAACCGTCATTATCATCATCATCATCGATTTGATTACATATACCATCAACATCATGATCTCCTGGAACACTACTGGAATCATCGCTCAATGTACCACATACACCCTCCATTCCATCAGACCACCCATCTTGATCTGAGTCTTGTAATAATGCATCACAAACATCTGGTTCGTCTTCAGATGAGAAAATTGGTATAGAGTTTTCATCCGTTGGATCAGAAGAACAAAGTTCTTCTTCAGTATCAATATAATCATCATTATCATCATCATCATCGATAGCATCACAAATTGTATCTCCATCAGTATCAACTGGTTTAATACTNCTATTCAATGAATTAGANTTACANAGNGTTTCCATNTCATCTGTCCANCCATCNCCNTCATCATCATCNTCNTAAATATCTGGTACGNNGTCTAAATTAGTATCNAGTAATACAGAAATTGTAATNTCAAAANNTGCTGNNGTCATGGAATTATTCGCCCATATTGTAAATATTGTAGGTGGTAATAATTCTGTAGGTGTTCCAGAAATCAAACCTTCAAAATTATCAGAACGTGCTAAATTAATTGAAACTCCACTATATTCGTTAAAGTACAAACCTTCTGGTAACTCAGGACTTATTTCCCAAGTTAATACTCCTCCTCCCTCTAATATTGGTGATTGAGCAAACATAGGCATGTTCATTGAAAGTTCTAAATTTATATTTGGATATGCAAGAATAATTGGTGCATCATTGAAATCATCTAATTTATCACAAATTCCGTCTAGATCTAAATCTGGAGGGAAATCATTTGAATCTAGTGTATTGTATTGACCGGGTACATTACTACACGCAATTTCCTCTGAATCTGTCCAATTATCATTATCATCATCGATATCCATCCAATAATCTGTATTGAGTTCATCTCCATCGGGCATTCCGTCTCCATCATAATCAGTATAAACTCCTAGAGTTATCATAAATCTATCAGTCAATAATGGATCTACTCCAATTGCCGTAATGTTATAGTACATCTCTGGCCTTAATTCTAAAGGTACACCCCAGATTGTTCCTTCTGACTGGCTAAAGTATAACCCTTCAGGTAAACCAGGTACAATGTGCCATGAAGCTACAGCAACACCTTGTGATGAAGGTCTGAAATCAGTCTGAATTGGATAATTTATTGCTAAATTTAATTCATCATATGGATAGTATATATACAAACCTGTACCATTAACAGCCATTTCGAAATATGTAGTACTACTTCCTCCAGAATTTGTAGCAGTAACGGTATAGTTTACTACTCCAGTATTTTGCACAGGAATACCGTAAATTCTACCATTTTCATCTATATCAACTCCAAGTGGAAGACTTGGTGATACACTCCAAGAAGCAACAGGCCCTCCAGTATTGGTTACAATAATAGGTAATATTGGTGCTTCTTTCTTAACTTCATAAAAATACTCTGGATATGTAATGTTTGGAGCAGGTTCAACAATTGTAAACATAATTATTTGCCCAGAATTACAAATATCCCAACTATTACATGCTTTAATACTGAATAATTGAGAAGTTAAATTCTGAGTTGGTGAACCAGATATCACACCAGTAACTGGATCAAGATTTATTCCAGATGGGAGTTGAGAAGGTTCTACTGTAAAGTAACTCAGATATTGAGGCGTTTGAATATCTGGAATTAGTGTTTCCATTGATTCGCCATTCACTAAATTATATTCTAAAATTCCAACATTGGTATGATTTGCAACATCATATTCAACCACTGGTATTTCAGGAGCTATTCCAAATGTAATATTTACAGAAATTGTTCTTATTACTGGTGAAGAAAGTGTTGCATTTAACATGTAAGTTATATTTCCACCAGATGTATTAAGTGGTGTTCCATAAATACGTCCATAATTTGTATCAAAATTCAACCCTTCAGGTAGTTCTGGATAAATTGACCAAGTTAAAAATTCATTAAAATAGTTTGAGTTTCCTCCATTATATGTGCTTCCCATTGCAAATAATTCATTGTAACTATTATTGGCTGGTGACATGTAAGATACTGTGTGATCTATATCTCCAAACATTCTGTATAATTTTGCATAGGATGTATGTGAAAAAATCTGACCTGAGTTATATTCAGTAGCGGCTGTTTTTCCACCCCATTGTTGACTATTAAACTCAGCAACAAAATATGGTAATCCAAAATTATCCAATCCTAAATCGTAAATAAAATTGTTACTAGAACCTCCTTTAGTTCCACTATAATAAGTCTGTAATCCATTCGAATTAATTCCTAAGAAATGGAAATAATTTGGAGAAGCCTCAGAATCTACAAGAATATGAACTTCATCTTGATCATCAATTACTGTTTTTAATGAACCTGTACTTGCTATACTTCCATATTCATTACAATTTTTCCAAATCATATCTCCCAGATTATTCATTCTAATTGAACAAAGCCATCCTCTTTCGGAATTAGAAAATGTTGTTAAATTTCCGTCAATATTTAATTCTCCTTGATTATTATTGAATGNNGAAAANACTATTGAAATACTTCCATCNCTATATTCTGCAATTGAAGGCATNNTAGNANTAAATCCTGGATANGTNATGTTCTTAGCCCATTGCCATGAACCTGAAGAATCTAAGTGAGCAATGAATGTNTGANAATCANAACCTCCAGGTTCTAATGCNGTACTTCCAAATCCTANTCCGTATCTAAATTTACCAATAACAGTCGCTGAACCATCGGAATGAGAAATAACATCAGAACCAACGGCATCATTACATGTTCCAATATTTGTTGGACTTTTAATCCATGAAACTGAACCTAAAGTATCAATTCTAGCAACGNATGGTGAGTAATAACCAATACAACTCATTCCATAATTTACTACAGAACCTCCAAAGTCAATTGTATTTGAAGAAGAAGTTCTAGCACTAAATGAAACTGTTACTAATCCACTAGAGTCNACAGAAAGACCTGAATTATATGTTGNTATGAAATTTCTATTACNTGCTGGTGTTTGGGGTGAATCAGAATTTGTAACCCATAACAAATTACCATTAGTATCATATTTTGCTACAAAAATATCTTNCTGATTATTTGATTCAAAATCAAAAGATGAACTTTCTGAAAATCTAACATCACAGTTTGATGAAGTCATTCCTTGATATTGTGTTAAGACATAAATATTATCTGAATCATCAATTTCTAAATCTATCACATAACCTGAACATAATCTAATTGTACGAACCCAATCCCATTCTTTATCAATTCCTCTTTTTGCCACAAAGATATCATCTGAATCATGGGTTGGTAAAACCGGAACCCCAGAGAANAGTTCCCCCGTAGAGGTTTGACCGAAATATGAGCTTGCATGAATCATCGAACCATCCGAATTAAATGCAATTTGATTTCCTTTAAACCCATTAGAATCTTGAATATTATAGTTCGTNGTCATTGAAGGTAATTGCTCNAATCCAACTANTAATGGAGANTCATCCCAAATTTTTATNGAGACATTTAATTCNAATGGGTCGTTTATTGATGTAGTTGAAATTGTATATACAGTCCCTGCTAAATCTGTTTGTAATGGAATTCCAGTAATATCTCCTGTTGATGTATCAAAATTTAATCCATCTGGTAATTGTGGAGAAATTGACATTGAAAGTGGTTTTAATCCTGTAAATGTTGCAAAATAACCATCATTTTGAGTATTTACCTCAAAAACCATATCTACATTATCATATTCTAATGTCGCTTGATCTAATGCATCACAAGTTCCATCTCCATCTGCATCTCCGGGTACATCATTTACATCAATAGATTGTGCGTATTTACCTACGTAATGCATTTGATTTTGATCCCAATTATTTCCATTCCCTAATCCAGTAAAAATGTAAGGATCATCAGAACTATCAACAATTATTCTAATTGATCTAGCCCATATGTTATTCCAAGATGATGTATGCTGTTGTACGACTTTAGATTCCCAAGTAGAGGATAAGTCGTTATAAGTAGTATAGTAAGCTGTACCATTAGTAGCATCAATCCATGCTAAATGCACTTTATCATTGGAATCAATAATGAAATCTAATCCATCATTTGATTGGCNGGGTTTAGTTGTGTTAAATTCATTTTGCCATCCACTAACATTTTCTTTAATATAATGTAATGTTCCACTATTCATGTAGAGTAGATGTCTAAATCCATTAGAATCTAAATGTAATTGTGAAGTCATTGAAGATAAAATACTGTTTAAATTAACAGAGCCATCTACTAATAAACCGGGAGACCAATCTGAATCTAGTGGTTTCTCCCAACTTCTCAATCCTCCAGCAGGAGATGTGCCAATAAAGAATAGATTACCATCGTTATCAAATGCAATTTGTGCAAATCCTGAAGATGCATCAGCAGGATACTCTGACGTAGACCATGTATCATTTTTGATATCATAAACTTGGAATTCATCGTTTGCAGTAAGATATATCATTCCATCTGGTGAAATTGCCATGTCTGTAGGATTGGAACTATGTTGGTTCCACTGTCCTAAATTCGTGTATGAAGAATATGTATGAAAAGTATTATGAGGATCTGCAATTTCTACCTCTAATAATGCTCCTGATTGAGCAATATATGTTTTATNTTCATAACTTGCAATTTCCGAATGATGTCGATTATTAGTATTGGTANTTGACATCATTACCCAACCATTAGGTAAACTACTAAATCCATTATCGTGATTATGCCTCCACATGCTAGGATANCCATGTCTATTATGTCCAATAACATATAAAATTCCATTTTCATCAAAGAACATATTCGATCGACCATAATTACTGTTCATTCTNTGTGCACTAGCCATACTATTGAAATCATGTCTTGGTTCACAAAGATCTTCCAAAATATCGCTCCATCCGTCATCATCGTCATCATCATCAAATTTGTTACATAAATAATCTCCATCTGTATCCAAAGGTATTGATGATGAATCAATAGGATCGGTTTCACATGCNGTTTCATTAAGATCTGTCCAANNATCACCATCATCATCAAGATCTTCTACTAAATTAGTAATACAATCTACGANAATTGAATCNGGTTTCCCATCATTGTCAGTATCTAAATANGCACATGNATCTAATACGAATTTATCATCAACATCTAATGANCCATCATTATCATCATCAGTATCCCAAAGNTCNATNGTTCCATCATCATCAGTATCTTTAGGTTTTAACCAAATATCTGAAGCAGGTAAATTATTACCCATTGAATCTGTAGTTGAACCAACAGAGTTTGTACTTTCATGAGCTAATTGACCATATGCGTTGAATCCCCAACATCGTACTTGTCCATCTTCTCTAATTGCACAAGTTGAATGATATCCGAGTGCTAATGATTCAACATTTCCACCAATATCTGTGATTATGAAATTATCGCCAACTTCTGAAAGTGAATCTCCAATTGTATTTGTTATCTCATTACCTAATTGTCCATTTGCCCCATAACCCCAACATCTTACTTTTCCATCGGAATTTATAGCACAAGAATGTGGATATCCATCATAATAATAATTCAAAGTAGATTCTCCTTTTGAAGTAAATAATTGTTGAGTTTTAATATCTGTTCCAAAATCTACAGCAACTAAATTATCACCCATTTCTGTTTCAGAATCTCCTACATTTGAAGAAGGTATAGTTCCGGTACCTAATCTTCCTTCTTCATTATGTCCCCAACAATATACTTCTCCGTCTGTTACTAATGCACAAGTCAAAGATTGACCTATTGCCATATTAAAAATACCTCTATCAGTACCTAAATCAATAAATCTAAAATCTGAATTTGAACCTAAAGCCGAGGTCCCAAGAGTACTGGTTGTTTTACCAATTCCTAATTCACCATCCTTATTATCCCCCCAACATTTCATTAATCCATTTTCTAATATTGCACAAGAGTGGTCATAACCCATGGAAATATCTAACGCCTTCATATTATTACCGAAATCTACTGCAATATTTGCTGTACCTGTATTTCCACTATTACCTCTTCCAAGTTGACCTACTCCATTTGCACCCCAACATTTTACATCTCCATCCTCAAATAATGCACAGNTATGATAACTTCCTGCACTTAATTTNANGATATTNGAATTTNNTNTACCAAAATTAATTGGNANCANTGAATCTCCCATCTCATTTGGATTGTCTCCGANATTNTAANTATNTTGATTGAGNACNAATTTGAT
>NZRR01000042.1:68195-86733 GCA_002696315.1 Methanobacteriota archaeon
GAATTNTCTCCCCAACAAACTACTTCTTCATTATCTAATAATGCACACATATGAGCAGATCCTGCAACTATTTGTTTGGCAGTTCTGTTAGTTCCTAAATCTACGAATTGCAGGAATTTTCCAGTTTCATTTACATTATCACCATATTGAGTGGTGTTTNCAATTCCCAATTGACCTTCATGATTTCTACCCCAACATTTTACTAATCCTTGAATTGATCTTGCACAATAAAAATCTGTTCCTGCTGCAATTTCCTCAACCCTGTAAAATGTTTTTGAAATATCTGGTGTTTTGAATGATGTTATCAAATCATCACCAGAACCAGTAGTTCCATCTTGCACCCAATCTGTCGGTTCAGGTAAACTATTATCAGGAGTCGGGTCTTCACCTAATCCCAATTGTCCATAATTTTTACCCCAACACATTATTCTGTAATCGGAAGAAACAGTATCTGAATTAAATAAAGCACACGAATGATGTCCGTTTACTGAAACTTCAACTGGAGTAAAACCTGTAGGCAAAGATGTCACAGTTACAGGAAGGTTAGATGAAGATATACCTATTGCCCCGTCTCCTAATTCACCATATACTTCTTCTCCCCAACATTTTATTGAGACTTCAACAATTGCACAAACATGTCTTTGTCCAACAGAAATTGAAGTAACCAAATCGGAAGGATCGTCCTTAAGATCTCCTACTTCATTTCCGTTAATATTTGGAGATGCACTACCTAACATTAGAGTACCATCAACACCATTACCCCAACAACGTACTTCGTCTGCTGCACCTCCTAATGAACAAGTAATATCTTGACCTGCACTAAGTGCTTTAAACTCATAATTTGGTTTTGTAAGTCCAATACCTCCAACTCCTTCATGATCTACTTTAACCAATGAGCTACTATCTGTGGAAATAGTAGAACTATTTCCGAGTACCATAGAGTTTGAACCCCCGTTATATCCCCAACAATATGCATTATCCTCTGAATTAGTTACACAATTATGTCTTTTTCCAGTAGTAATTGAATCAATAAAACCAACATCTGATTCGATTAAAATCTTTTTAGGTGTACTNGAATCTTGTCCTGAAATTAAAGCTTTACTAGTTTGAATTTCAATATCGTCAATCCAAACAGTATCAAATCCTCCAATATTACTCGCATCTTTATTGTAAGTCCAGGTAAATGTATGTTCTCCAGAACCAAACGAGGTTGTATTTTTAGCCCATGTGTTTGAAGTACCTGACCATTCGTTCACTAAATTACCATCAATAAAGAATTGTAATTTATCTGACGGATCAGTGGATGTCTTAAACCAGAAACTAACATTTCCTCCAAATGTATCAATGGTAGTTGAAAAGGAGGTACTACTGCCTTGGGCAAGCGATGGAGACCTCAATGAATATCCAGAACCATCTGAATCTGCATTAGCATCTTGAATCCAAGGATTTGACACATCATTATTCCAATCTAAATTTAAATCTACAGTTCCATCTGGAACTCCATTCGTATCTGCGAATGTTTCTGCTACAACTACACTANTATCAAATTCATAATATTCTCCAAGTTGTTTATCACTTCCACTACCCCAACAAAATACTTCACCATCACTGGAAACAGCACATGTATGTTCATCTCCTGCTGAAACTGATAGAATTGTTACATCCTCATCAAAAGAAATAAACGTTGGTAATTCTTTAACTGATGTAAAGCCTAATCCCAATTGTCCTTGATCATTAGCACCCCAACACATTACACTTCCAGTACTACTTACAGCACATGTATGACTTGTTCCAGAATCCATNGAGATTACTGTGAAATCTTCAGGNAAATCTACTTCAAGCATATAATTTACATCNGTCAAAGAAAGAGCATTTGCNGCNGCACTACCTAATTGTCCTTGGTCATTAGCACCCCAGCACGCTACTTTTCTAGTATCTAAAGTTGCACAACTGAAATCACCACCAGTTGAAATTACACTTGATTCACCAATTGCTGGACTGTCATCTTTAGTATCAAATCTATCACAAATTCCATCTTTATCAAAATCAGCTGGAATACTTGTTTCATCGAATCTATCAGTTAAACATCTAATTTCATCTAAACCAGTCCATCCATCTCCATCGGAATCTACGTATAACCCAGTTCCAGAGTAACCAATATTACTTACTACCCAAATATCTCCATAATCCGCAGTATAATCTGCAATCCATAATCTTCCAGATTGATCGATTGAAATTGAAAGTGATGTTGGTTGTAAAGTAAATACTAATTCTGGAGTTGTCCAAACACCCTCTGACCTATGGATAATTTGTAATTGCCCTGAATTATTGAATGCTAAATAAGGTTCATGGTCTGCATCAATTGCTAAATCAAAAATTCCAGTATCATAAGGTAATGTTTCATTTTGCCAATTATTAATTGAATCACAACTTCCTGAACAAGAAGAATAAATTAAACCTAAATCATATGTTTCGTGAACAACATGTACTGAATCATCTGGAGATATACTAATTGCAATAGAAGAGTTCTCATCATTTCCATAGGCTGTTGAATTTAATGAAAAGTTTGTAGAAGTGCCATCTGAAAGTAAATGATAATATGTTAATGAGTCATTGTTAAGATCTCCGTCTCCATTGTCAAAAATTCCTACAATGTGTATTGTATTATCTGAATCAATTGCAGCATCAAAATTATCTGTTGATATAACTTCATCATATTGGCTTAATGCCCAAGAAGAATCAGAACTACATGCAGAAGAACATTTGTAAGTTCGTAAATTATCATTGGCAGTAGATGTATAAACAACTTCTAAAGTATCATCCGAATGTAAAACTAATTCTAAATTTGATGCAATCCCAGTTAATGAAATTGTTACCCATCTGCCATTTTCCTTTGTGGTATAATGAATCTCTTCGGCTGAATCTCCAACTTCTGAATGGACTATATGAGGAATGTCGTTAGAATCTACTACTATACCTAAATCTGTAATCTCACCCGTACTTTCCCCTAATAGTTCAATTGTCCAAAGACCATTGACATATGTTGCAAATCTCAACCTATTATCATCGCCACTAGCATATGCTAACGCAGGACATCCATCAGAACGCAAAGTCATTGAATTGAATTTGCCCATTTCTGCAGTAGAGGCATCAAGTTGGTGATTTTCCATAGTTGGATTAGTTGAGGGGAATAATTCATTACAATCATCACCTTCAAAAGTATCATCTAATTTTAATTCGACATCATCAGTTGGCATATCTAAACTATCATCACCTTTGAAAGCAAGATCTCCATATCCTAATCTACCATTACTAGCAGTACCCCAACATTTTATTCCATCGGATGTTAGTATTGTACAAGCAAACTTATCTCCAACTTCAATACGATCTGCGGAGCCACCAATTGATACTGGAAGTAAATTATCCCCCATTTCATTAAATCCATCTCCTCGATCTAGTGTATTTCCAAGACCTAATTGACCTACATCATTCTGTCCCCAGCATTTCACTTGTGAATTGTCTAAAATAGCACAAACGCTTTTTGAACCAGCATCAATCTCTACAGCATATCTAGAACTTCCTAAATCGACAGTTCCTAATGAATTACCCATCTCTCCACCTTGGTTTCCAATGTCATTAGTATTCTCAATTCCCAATTGACCAAATTGGTTATCTCCCCAACATACTGTATCAGAGTTATTTAATATTGCACAAGTGAACCCATCTCCAGCGGTAATATTTACAGCAGTGTTACCGTTTGGAAATGATACAAATCCAAGATTTGAACCCATTTCACTACCTTGATCTCCAATATCGTTTGTATTTTCAATACCTAATTCACCATTATCATTACTTCCCCAACAAGAAACAGATCCATCATCCCATATCGCACAAGTATGTGTTTTTCCTAACGCTAGTTGTGATACATTCCTACCTGGTGGTAGATCTATAGTTGCAAAATTATCTCCTACTTCGTCTAAATCATCACCAATATATGAGGTGTTTCCCATACCTAATTGTCCAAAATCATTAGCACCCCAACAAATTAGATCGTCATTATCTAATTCCGCACAAGTGTGTCCCGCTCCAGCTTCTATCATTACGGCATCACGACTGGATGGCAATGATAGGGATGGTAGCATATCTCCAGTTTCTAAATATCCATCACCAAAACCATCTTCACTTGCTGACATACCTAGACCTAGAGCTGCAACATTACCCCAACATTTTATTGAATTATCATCTAATAGTGCACAACTATGCTCATCACCAAGAGCAAGTGAAATTGGAATAAGTCCAGTTCCTAAATCTAAAAAGGGTAGATTAACCCCCATTTCTCCGGATTCATCTCCGATATCTAGAATATTACCGATTCCCAGTTGCCCTTCTGAACCTTTACCCCAACATTTTATTTCACCAGTTGCACTAATTGCGCATGAATGAGCACCTCCAGAATTAATTTGAATTGCGGTGCCAGTTTCTATTGAATACTTTGATTCTTGGAATTCTTCAATTACTTGAATTTCTTCATTTATTTCATAATTACCAAAATAGCTTACTTGGGTCATTAATATCATTAGTATGCTGTACAAAATCGCAGTGCGGAATTTTACATTGTTTCGCATAGTATTTCCTGCAAAATGGTACTAATAAGTATTCTACCTATAATCATAGGTTTTTGGTCGTTTAATCCGGGAATGCGAGCGCCGGGATTTGAACCCGGGTTCCGGCGTTGGCAACGCCGGGTGATAACCGCTACACTACGCTCGCAGCATTTCGCCCAAATGTTCTGTGTATAAACAATTACGCCAACTTAAATACTAATTTCTCTTTTGATCTAAATGTACATATATTTTTACTATTTATGGGCAATATAACAATAAAATTACAATCTTTTATATGATTTACTCAGAAAATTAAAAAAAAAGTGAGCGTATGATTAATATACCGTCTAGTGGCCCAAAGGGTTGAGAACAATGATGGATAAAGCAAAACTCGAATATATATGGCTAGATGGATTTGAACCTACTCAAAGTTTACGTAGTAAAACAATGGTTCGTAAAGATTTCAATGGTACCTTAGAAGAATGCCCAATGTGGTCATTTGATGGATCTTCTACATTACAAGCAGATGGTTCAGATTCTGACTGTTTACTAAAACCAGTATTTATTTGTCCAGATCCCGATAGAAACTTTGGATATCTTGTAATGTGCGAAGTACTCAATGCTGACGGAACTGCACATTCGACTAATGGAAGAGCAACAATTGACGATGATGATGATGACTTTTGGTTTGGTTTTGAACAAGAATATTTCCTATGGGATCCTGAAACCAAATTACCATTAGGTTTCCCAAGAGATCAAACACCTCAAGGCCAATTTTACTGCTCAGTAGGTGGTGCAAATACCTTTGGAAGAAATATTGTTGAAGACCACTTTGATCAATGTCTTGATGCTGGTTTGAATGTAGAAGGCATTAATGCTGAAGTAGCAGTAGGACAATGGGAATATCAAATATTTGCTAAAGGGGCAAGAGAAGCGGGTGATCAAATATGGGTATCTCGATATTTGGCTGAAAGAAATGCTGAAAAATATGGATTATCTATTGAATGGCATCCAAAACCACTTGGAGCTACTGATTGGAATGGTTCAGGAATGCACGCAAATTTTTCAGATAATACACTAAGAACATGTGGAGATGAGAAGGTTTTCAACCAAGTTTGTGAAGCATTTGGTAGGAATATCAAGAAACACATGGACGTATATGGTGCACACAACGAACAAAGATTAACAGGATTACATGAAACTCAATCAATCCATGAGTTTTCCTATGGTGTTTCTGATAGAGGTGCTTCAATTCGTATTCCAGTTGGTACTGTTGAAGATGGTTGGAAAGGTAGATTAGAAGATCGAAGACCTTCATCAAATGGGGACCCATATAAAATTGCATCAGTAATTATTACTACAACAAAATCAGCATATACTTGATTAAAGACCACTAAATATGACCGCTTCTTTTTCAGAAGGAAATCTAAATGATTCGGTTAATAACACAAGAAGACATGATATTGATTGGCTTAGAGTGATTCTTTTTGCTCTACTAATATGGTTTCATTATGCCGTTTTCTCACTTGGACAGCTTGAGGGAGATTTCAATAATTTGGAATTTTATAATATCCCACTTTTCATGGTTATTGGAATAATGCATCAATGGAGGTTGGCAGCATTATTCGTAATTTCAGGGATGGGAACTGCCTTTGCTTTGCGAAGAAGAACATGGAATACCTACATTAAAGAAAGAGGAATTAGACTTGGAATTCCACTATTATTCGGAACCTATATCCTATCATTTGGAATTTTTGAACCTATTAATACTATTCAAAAATTATTCACAATTTTTCCAGGAATAGATGAAATGCCCTATGGTCATCTATGGTTTGTCTATAATCTTCTAATCTATTCTGTAATTCTTACACCACTTTTCATTTATGTTAAAAATAATCCAGAAGGTAGACTCCTAGGATTTATTCGTTCAATCTTAACTTTTCGTTTTGGAATTTTATTTATTCCGCCAACCATTCTAGCCATCAATGGAATTTTATTCAAACCATGGGAATTTGGTGAAGTAGGGATGTGGTGGGAATTCCCAAGGTATTTGTTATACTTTTTATTTGGATTTCTGATGATTTCTGCTAAAGAACAATATTTTGAAGCACTCAATAGAATAAGAAATACTGTGACTATTTTCACACCAATTCTAGCCATAATTTGGTTTATACTACAAGAATCTAAAATACCAAATATAATGGAAGGTGGATGGGTTAAACAAGGATTTGATCCATTTTCTTCAGAAGTAATTATTGCATCAATTATACAGTCTTTCCACGCTTGGTTCTGGTGTTTGTTGATTTTTAGTTGGGCAGCAAAGTTCCTAAATAAACCAAATAAATGGCTAAATTACCTTAACGAAGCAGTATATCCAACTTATATTGTTCATATGCATGTAACAGCTTTACCAATGGCAATCTTTGGGTTACTGGGAATTGGATATTACATAGGGTTAACAATTGGAACGATATTAGTCATGATTGGAGTAATGATTTGTTTTGAAATAATTCGACGAGCATCATTATTTAGAGTATTATTTGGAATTAAGGGAGGTAAAAAAGAGGTGGAAAATATTTATCCATTCAATAAAATCGAAAAACCTGAAATTAAAATTTTACTAAAAATAATCTTCCATGCAATGACAATTTTAATGACAATTGGATTACTAATTTTAATCATTACTGCAGGAATCATTAATTCGATTTAAATTCATATGCAAAATTAGAACTAAATCAACTCTAACTCTATGACTCCTCTTTAGATGAGGTGGCCGCAACGTAAGCACTGAATGAAATGATTATTAGAAAAACTCCACAGAAAAGCATTATCATTTCGTAAAAACCATCATACATATCCCCCGTACCTCCCTCAATTAGAGCTTGGTTCATCGCCCATCCAATACTTGCCAGAATTGCACCTGGAACAAAAAATATGACTGCGATAATTTTACCGATTCTTTCTCTTTTCCGATTTGAATTAGAATCCATCAAAGCTTCTAACAAAATACAAGTGATAATTTTTCCCTATTATAAATTCAAAAAAGTATAATTATCTTAAAATAGACTAACCAGTAACGCAATCAATTGAAATGTACCCCATATCAATAAGGTAGGGATTAGAATTTGCTTCCAGGTGCGATTCTTCTTGATTGTTCCCAGTCCACTGGATTGCATAATGAATAATGCTGCGATAATTTGTATATAAAAATAAATAGACATCATGATAGAGGCAACAAATATGACGACTACACTAACTGTGATTTTAACACTAATATTTTTAGCAGTTTTACTATGGTTTATCTCACCACAATTAGGTAAAACTCTAGTCAAATTGGATATGTCTAGCCAACTGTCAAAAGCTAAACTCCAAGAGAAGAGTGTTACGTTGGATAATGGACGTAAAGCTTGGTATTTGGAACGGATGAATAAACAAGATACTGATGAAAAACCACTCGTGGTTGTACCAGGACTTAGCGCTTATATGCGCCTAATGGGCGTACAATTTGCAGATTTGCTCAAACTTATACCTAATAGGAGAGTAATCATTTTTGAATTGCCTTACCATGGAAAGCGAGCCTCAATGAATGAGAGTTTTGTTGACCCAGGATGTTCACTCGATGCCATGACTGCTTCCTTGGAGAGATTTTTAACTAAAATTGGATTAACTGATTCATTCGATCTAATGGGATACTCCTTAGGAGGCACCATTGCGACTAATTACACCATTAGAAATCCAAGCAATATCAACCGATTGGTACTACTTGCACCTTATTATTACAATGAAGCAACAACTGAGGATTACAACGCCATATTTGAGTCTAAAAAATGGAGTAGTCTTGCTGCTTGGAAGGGACGAGAAGAAATGGAGCGCTGGTTTCATGATTGGCTAGGAATGGAAAAAGAGGATGTTTTGCCTGGCTTTATTATGAGTGGGCTTGCAGCTCTACGTTCTGAATATTATCCTGAAAATCACTGGATTAAATTTTATGAGCAACTTGATGTAGATTGTATATCAACTAAGACTCTACTCGAAGATAACAAAGCAAATCTTGGAGCAATTTCTAGTCCTATACTTGTTCTAACTGCAACAACGGACAAAATATGCGATTACAAGAAACTGGCTAACTTGAAGAATTTTTTCAACCCTGATTTATGTACCATCAAGAATCTTGATGCAGGCCATTGCTTCGCACCTAAAGGGAAAACACTTTTCGAGATAGCGGCAGAAGATACGGCAAAATTCCTTAATTCTTGAAAATAAAAAGAGTGTTTAGATTCTTACTTCAAGTATTAAAATGATAATGGAAATGTTTGCGGTTATGTAACGACCAATGACCCAACATGAGGTAGGTGAAAATATCTAATCATCACCAAAATTACCAAAACTTACACCATTTTTTCTTAATGCAACTACAACAATAATTGCTATACCAACTAATACAAATAATAAAGAAAAAATTACAATTGGATTACTCAATAATTCAATTACACCTTGAGATGGATCTACACCAATATTTGTATCTCCAGATTCAATAATTATATTTTGTTTGATAATTGTTCCTTGCCCGTAAACATCTAATCCGCGAAGTTCAATTTCCACGAAACCTGCTGGAATATATCTGGCTTGGAAAGATATTGAATAGATTCCATCACCTGCAATTAAATCACCATTAGTACCGTCATCGAACATCAATTTCCAAGTTTCGCCTTCATCTGCAGGAAGTAATTCATGAAATTTGATTTGAACAGCATTAATTCCATCAGAATCTTCGACTTCAACGCTGATTGTATAAAATTCTTCAGACATTGTTCCTAGTTCTGGTGCAATGATTTTTTCAGGAGATATCTGCGCATTAGAAAGTTTAGGGCCTTCATTTGTGATTAATATTGATGGGCCGTTAACTATGACTCTGGCGCCATCTGAATCTTCCAACAATAATGGTATAATGAAAGTTCCAGGTATGATTGTATCAGGAATTATAAACTCACCCTGCCATGTTTCTGATTCTTTTGTTAATTCATATAATTCCCCACCATTTAATCTCAGATCTACTGAAATTCCTGCAACCCCATTAGCATCTGATGCTTTAGCACTAATTTCCACACTTGTTAATCTTGAAGATTGGGTAATATTCAAAGAAGATTCAATTAAAATTGGTGCCCTATTTGAAACATTCAATTTCCAAGTTTCTGTCACAGTTCCAAATAAATCACTTACCTCTAATTCGATATTTAACTCTCCATGAGATGGAAAATTCCATGTTATTGGAATTGTCCAAATATCATCTTGAATTGCTAAATCTCCATTTAATCCTCTATCATTTAATTCTAAATTATCCAATAAATCATCGCCTAAAGATAAGCTTGCTTTTACATATTGAATATTCCAGTCTAAATCTTCAACTCTAACCTCTAAATGTGCTTGATTTCCTGCGTCATTTTGTAAAATTATTTCCCTGAAGGATACTTCTAAAATTTCGGGCAAATTATTTTCTTCGGCTGTAACAATACTCGGAGATAATATTCTTTCTAATGTTTGATATTCGGTGAAGACCACATTACTCAAATCATCATCCAATACTAATTCTCTTGAAACCTCTGCTAATAAACCTGCTAAAATTCCATTATTAATTACAGAACCAAAAGCACTTCCTTGGGAATCAGATTTATCAATACTAACCCAATGAGTTACGGGCATTATATGCCCATCCCTATTTATCTCACCAAGTTCTGTAGCTTCGATATCTAAAGAAAAAATATCTCCTTGGTCTAATCTAACAATATCGCCAGGCAATAAAAATTCAGGTGCAAGACCTGTTTCTCTACCAATTGTGATATTTCCAAGTTCTGATTCAGCAGCTGGAGGATTAGGTTCAAGTTGAATTGGAGATCTTTCAGGATACTCTTCTCCTTCTGAGGGTGATGGACCAGTAGTTCTCCAAGCATAACGGATTGTCTTATTTTTCCAATCTATTGGCATTGCTTGATAATCCCAAGTCTGATTGTGATATTGCCCTACCCCTATATCTTCTGCAAATAATCCTGCCGCACCTGTAAGATTATACCATACTTGATTATGTATCACATTTACAGTAAATACATCTCCAGTACTATTAGCACTTGGACCAACATCTTCAATTTCTCTTAATAGTCCCCATGTACCCTCAGTTTCTCCACTAATTGTACCATAAACATGCATGTAATCTTCTACAGTCATTCCATCAATACTTTCTGTTTCAAAATGTACAATTGTACCATTAATTACTGTTCCTTGACTATCTTGTGTCTCATTATCTTCATTTTTTTCATCATTGTCTGAAATATCAAAAGTCCCATCTGCGCTAATTAAATTATGTTCTCCAACCCTTACACCATCAATCCAACTTTCAAAGAATCTTAATTCATTTACTTCTAAATAAATATGATTATCTCCTTCATGTTGCTCCATTTGTGCCGTAGCGACAATGTCGTTGTAATTGTTAATCCTAACTCCATTAACATCATAATATTCTAACTTAAATAAAGAAATTGCTCCATCTAAATACATCGATGAATCTTCTTCTTCTTGATTCATATTTAACTCGCCATAACCGTTTATTGAAAATTCTTCAGATACCATTCCAGCAGACATTGAACGGTTTATTAAAGCCTCTAATACTGTGATATTGACATACATATCTCCATCAGAATTATCATACAAACTTACAGTTCCATTTCCGCTCATTTCAAATTCGCTCTCGCTTAAAACTCCATCAATAGTGGTTTCATTCCTCCAAACTGAATCTAAATCTAAATTAAACAAAACATTACCATCCTCACTAGATTCATTTAGAAGAAGTGTTCCATTACCAAGTTCATTTGCCACTAAGACTGAATCTGTTCTTTTTTGCCAACCTTGACCTTCAAAAATTAACAAATAATTATCATCTCCTTGTATGGAGGATTCTAATTGATTTAATTCCCAATGTGTTGACAAAGTTACTTCATGATCTGCTATTGGTTGAGTCCAAATAACAGGTTTAAATGTCCTAGAGGCAATTATTGTTTGATTGACATAAACTTCAACATCTATTTGGTCACCATATGAGATTTTATTTGGAAGGTCAACCGAATATTCATTAATATCTAAAATTCCTAAACCATTTCCCCAACTAAAATTTGTTTGATTATTTATTTCTTGATTTCCAAAATAATGAGTTGTTTTTACCAAAATATCTCCTAATTCATCTGCAGAAGGTGCTCTATTAAATTTAATAATATATCCATGATTTTCATCTCCTAACCAATTTGAATTAATTGTAGAAGTAAGTCCTGTTTCATCATCTGCAATAACAAGCGGAGATATCGAACTTAAGATAAAGCAAAAAGTCAATAAAAACGCAAATTTATGCCTATTTATTCCCTTCATGTTAATACCATGAATCATGAACTATACAATGCCTGCGGCTTATTGTATCTAATTAGATAATTTTTGAAAAAGCGCCTTTAGGTGCGTCAAGATCTTCTCCATGTCTCCAAATTCTATCACTAATATCTGTGTATAAATCAGCGTAAGGGTCTGTTTCTTCTTCTTCTTCTTCTTCATTCATTTTTGCTAGTACTTTTTCACGAAGACCTTCTTTGAATTTCCAATAGTGAATTCTCCATTCTCTGCCGTCCCATAAGGTTGTTTCTTCAGATTCTGTTGTCAATAATTCATAATCTTGAAACATATAAAATAAATTTCTATCTGTTGGTTCTAGTGCATTATCAATAATTCTATCATAATATCCAAAAAATCCCAAAGCATGTTCAGCCATTCCTTCTGCAACCAAAGGATCCATNTCTTCATCGATATTTTGACGTATTGCTTCAGTCAGTTCGTGTATTGCAAGTCCCATCTAAGCACCCCTTTCGGCGAAATCTTATCGCCCGACAATGTAGTATGTGATAGCGCTGATTTATCAACAATTGGATAATTTTCATCAATAATTGCCAAATTCGTTCCACCGAGAACATTATTTTGTAAAATTTATCAAGTGTGTTTGAGCGTATGGATGAGGATGCAATAGTTGGAAATTTTTTGGGGCTTCCAGAAGGTGATGAAAAACCAGATATTATTATTGCATCAATACCTTATGAATTAACTACATCTTATGGCCAAGGTACAGAAAATGGACCTGCTGCTTGTATTGAAGCTAGTACTCAAGTCGAGTTGTATGACGATTTATTAAAGGAAAATTTACCTGCTGGAGCCATAATTAAAACTATAAAACCCTGGGATGGAAAAGGAAATTCATTAATTGAACAGCAGGAAAACATTAGTAAATACGCACTCGAGCAATATTCTACAGAAGCATTTCCAATTTTTCTTGGGGGAGAACATGGAATTTTACCTGCAATTGTAAAAGCAATTAATGGACCTGTCACTTTGGTACAAATAGATGCTCATGCAGATTTAAGAGACGAATTAGATGGAGAAAAATTCTCTCACGCATGCGCAATTTCAAGATCTTTAGATGCTGGTGCTGTAGAAGTTTATCAAATTGGAATAAGAGCGTATTCAAAAGAAGAATTAGAAAAAATAAATTCTGATAGTAGAATAAATACATGGTTTTCTAAAGATATTATGGCACCTTGTTCTGGTGAAAAATATTGGAATGAGTGGATAGATACAATTTCAAACATCAAAGGGCCTGTACATTTAACTATCGATATAGATGGTTTAGATGGTTCTTTGGTCCCTGCAACAGGAACACCAGTACCCGGAGGTCTTTCTTTTTGGCATGCAATTCAAACGATTGAAACATTGTTAACTAACTGTGATGTAATTAGTGCTGATGTAAATGAAATTGTCCCTCAAAAAGATTCAAATTTAACCCAATTTACAGCTGCAATGTTAGTCTCAAAAATTGTTGCAGCGAAAATCAAATCGATGAAATAAAGGTGAAAAAATGGATCAATTACCAACTGGAAAACATGTTATTTTAGATTGTAGTGGTGCGTTTAATGCACAAGGTAATGAAGTATTAGAAATATTAGAAAATGTTGTAGATAATTCTAACGCAAGAAGAGTCCATTCTCATGTAGAAAATTTCGATGGTAGTGTATCTCCATTGGGTTTTGCGGCGGTCGTTTTAATCGATGAAAGCCATGTTTCAGCCCATTGTTATTCGGAAACAGGACTGCTGGCAATTGATGTTTTTACATGTGGAAATACAGACTCTGAAATATTAGCAGATCAGATAGAGAACAAACTAAAGATATTATTGCCAAAAATGATTATTCATAATAGAGAATCTATTTCTCGTTTTACAAAAAATTCAAGATTCAATGAAATCAAAGGTTTTGTTGATAATCATTTCAATCATTTTAATGCGGGAGAAATTAAAAAATGTGCTAGAAGTTTGAAAAGTTTTCTAAATTCAAATGGAAAATTAATGATTACATTGGGAGGTGCAATGAGTACTGCTGAAATTGGAAAGTCTTTAGCACCATTAATTAGGGCTGGAAAAGTCCATGCAATCACTTGTACTGGTGCAAATTTAGAAGAAGACTTATTCAATCTCGTGGCTCAAAAATCATACAAAAAAATAGAAAATTGGAGAAATATCTCTATTGAGGAAGAAAAACAACTTTATGAAAAAGGATTCAATAGAATTACCGATGTTTGTATTCCAGAGGATGAAGCGATTAGGCATATTGAATCAAGAATTGTAGAGCAATGGAAATCAAGAACTGCTTTTCCTCATGAACATATTTTTGCGATTATTGATGATTTAGAAGTAGATATTTCTCCTGAAAATTCTTGGCTAATGGCAGCAAAAAAAGAGAATATTCCTATATATGTCCCTGGTTGGGAAGATTCCACACTCGGAAATATTTTTGCTTCACATTGTCTTTCTAATAACTGTAAAACAACAGCGATTAGAGGAGGTACAGAATATATGATTCATCTTGCTAATTGGTATAAAAATTTAGATTCCCCAATTGGGTTTTTACAAATTGGAGGGGGTATCGCTGGAGATTTTCCGATCTGTGTTGTACCAATGTTAAATCAAGATTTAAATCAAGATGTACCTCTTTGGAGTTGGTTTGCTCAAATTAGTGAATCTAAGGCCTCATATGGAGGGTATTCTGGTGCCCTACCGAGTGAAAAAATCACTTGGGGAAAATTATCTACAGAAACACCAATGTTTGTAATTGAAAGCGATGCTACTATTGTCGCACCAATCATATTTTCATATATTTTAGATTAAATCAATATTTTTTAGCAAAGGTTCAATTGTAATGTGAAGAATCTCATGCTATGGTCTGGTGGCATTGGCTATTGATAATTCTAGGAATTTTTTTAATTAGTTTACCAATTTCAATGTGGTATATCAAAGTGGCACCAAGAAAACCATCTAATGAGGGAGATTGGGTTTCTGATAATGCAAAAACAGCTTCAGTAACAGTTGAAGGGCGTATTGTAAAAATCAAGAATGTTAGAGATTTCACTTGGAGATCATCAAAAGATCATGATGTAAAATGGAATGAAGAAGAGTATCATCTTGATGAGTTAGTTGGACTTTATTATATTGTAGAATATATTCATAAATTTAGAGCTTTGGCGCATACAATGGTTACTTTTGAATTCAAAAATGACCGGTTTTTAACTTGTTCTTTTGAGGTAAGAAGAAAAAAAGGTCAAAAATTTCACCCTTGGACAGGGTTATGGAGAAGTTTTACACTCATCCAAATATGGGCTACTGAACATGATTTATTATGGCTTAGAACTAATCTAAGAAAAAATGAAACATATCTTTTTCCATGTGCTACTTTGCCAGAAAAGAGAGAAGCCATGTTATTACAACTTTGTAAAAGAACCAATCAATTATCTGAAAAACCTGAGTTTTATCATACATTAGCTAAATCTTGTACCACTTCATTAATTCGAGAAGCTAATATCGTAACTCCTGGAAAAATTCCATTTAGTTTAGGAGAAATAATGCCAGGATATAGTATTAAGCCCGCAATAAAATTTGGAGTAGTACAAGATTTAGGAGGATATGAGAAAACAAAAGAACTTTCCAGAATTGACCAATTAGCATCGAAATTAAATTCTCAAAAGGATTATTCAAAGGCGATTAGGAAAAATTTAGAAGGAAATTTCTCTCATCCAAAATAATTCATTAATCCTCAAATTTTTTCATATAAATTGCTGTCATTGATTCTTCATTTGATAATCCAAATAATGGTTTCCGATTCTTAACTGAATTCCAATTTTCTATAAATTTTCTATTTTCCCAGTCATCCATTATCATCGGCCTGATATACGATGAACGACAAACTGCCCTAGTGTTCCCTAAATCTCCAGCAACTGTGTCAATTACGGCTAACATTGATGCTAAACGCTCTTTATCGGTTGAACCGGGTAGTTTTTCTGATTTAGCCAATTTAGCAAGACCTTGAGCCCTTCTCAAATGTACGCCTTTCCAAAAAATAATTGGAGGGAGATCATCTCCTTCTTCTTCTACTTTTTTTACTGCATCATCTAACAATTTAGGAATTTGACTAATTTCTTCTGGAGTTGCTTCAGAGATCATTACTAATCTTGCAGCTGTTTTCCATGAAGCAGCCCAAGTTCGGAAATCTTTGGCTGTATATTTTGTTTTAGCATCGGTACATCCATCTAAATATTCATTTATATGTTCTGCTTTCAAATCCTTAGGCTTATCATTATCATCTAAAAACATAAACAAGTCCTGATCTTTCTTTTTTCCACCAATCTCCCCTGATTTTTCAATCATTGTTGCTAAATCATCATCCTCAATAAATAAACGCCATTCCTTTCCAGATTTACCGGTAAATTTGAAAATTGCATCAATCTCTCCTTCAATAGCATCATCTCCACTCAATATTTTACAATGTCCTTCTGTAAGTGTAGTTAAACCATACGAGCCGTTTTCCTTAGCATATTGATCTGAACCAACTCTAATATGGAATTCATCCATTAATCTAATTACTAATGCGGTTGATTTATGTTTATTCATTTTTTCTAATTTTAAATCATCTGAAACTCTATCCCTAATACTAACAAGCCCATATTTTGCAAATTCATCAATATTTGAGAATTTTAAATCGGATTTCTTTCTTATCCATTCAGGATGATATCTGTATTGAGTTCTCCCCTTAACGTCTTTTCCGGTTGCTTGAATATGTCCTCTGTCATCTGGACAAAACCAAACATCTACCCACGCTGGTGGAACTACTAAAGAATTGAAGAATTTAATTCGTTCCTCATTCTGTAGTTTTTTCCCATTAGGTTCATAATAATCCCAATAGAATGTATCTTTTTCATCCTTTCCTTTTGCTTTTACTTCTACCTTCGTTCTAGTAATTCCTTTTACTGTCCTATCGCTTAAAATTAAGCCAGCATCCTTAGCTGCAGCGCTAGAGTCCATCTTCATAGAACATTGTCAAAGAATTAAGTTGAAATAATTAATTATCATTAATAACAATTATTTCCTGACCAAGAATAATTATTAAGATAAGATATTAATTCTGATAATCTTTCAAAATTTATTCCAATATCACCATTTCCTAATCTACTTTGACTTTGTAAAATTACCACAGAAAGATTACTATCTTCTAAACATCTAGAATTAACATAAACATCATCTGGAAAAAAGAAAAAATCTGTATATTCTTTAAAATGTATAAAATGACTTCCAGAGTTTTCATCCATAGAACTGAACAAAATTTTACCTCCTTCATCAGAAAACCAATTAGAAATTACTTCATTAATTTCTAAGGTTGATGCATTTATCACTGGCGGCTCCAAATTGTTATACCTGTATGATGAGCCATTATAATCTACCCGTACACAATTTCCACTATTCTCTGGACAATTTTCAGGCATTTGACTTACTGTAGGACTAGGTGCTAAAATTTGAATTGATAAAACTATAACTATCCAGACAACAAGTAGTCTAATTATCGGTCTTGATACTTGTTTGGCTACTTTTCTAATTTTAATCATTAAAACACCAAATGGTATTATGATTCTATTTCTTCTGGTCTAATTCTTAACCATGTTTGAGCTAGGAATATCAATAAATAGATAGATCCAAGCCATAAAGCTGGTTTAACTATTACATTAATACCGTAAGAATCTAACCCTAGCGGAAGATAACTCAGTGCATCTTCCATGGTTGTAACTGTAGAACCTGTAGTTAAAATTACGATAGTTATGAAAAATAATAAGCTACAGAAATCTAAGACCCATCTAATCCCTTCCATCACTGAACGACTGGATGCTTTCATTTGATTTATTTCTGAACCAGTAACAACGCTGGTTAATCCACTCACACTTGATTGCATTAATGTTAATAAATCTCGTCCCCCCTTCCATTCTAATTTTCCTAATCTAAATCGATTTACAAATTCGATTACAACAAATAATAAAACCCAAATTACTGACATTTCAAGTAAAGGTTCTGCCCCTCTCAAATCGGGACCGTTTTCACCAGAAACCCAAATGAATAAACCTACTAACCAAGCCGTCATGAAGTATTGTGTCCAGCGTGAAAATCTTGACAATTTCTGCTTTAATTCTCTATCATGACTCAGGAAAGCCTCTAAAATTACGACTAATAATACAGCAACACCTAAAATTAATGCGATTAAAACCCACCAACCATTGTTCGCTGGTTCATTATTTTTCCAACCAAGTAGTAATGAGATCATTGTCCAAGCAATTACTGCTGTAGAAGCAAGATTTGTGATTGCTTGCATAACGTATAGTGGATCATGACTATCTCTAAGAACAGATAGGCCACCAACTAATCGAACTTCGAATGCCTCAATCTCTTCGGTTACTTCTTCTTCAGTTACTTCTTCCTCAGTTACTTCTTCCTCAGTTACTTCTTCCTCAGTTACTTCTTCCTCAGTTACTTCTTCCTCAGTTAC
>NZRR01000043.1 GCA_002696315.1 Methanobacteriota archaeon
GTAGGTGGAGGGCTAGTTGGAGCAGCAGTAGGTGGAGGGCTAGTTGGAGCAGCAGTAGGTGGAGGGCTAGTTGGAGCAGCAATAGGTGGAGGGCTAGTTGGAGCAGCAGTAGGTGGAGGGCTAGTTGGAGCAGCAGTAGGTGATGCGTTGGTTGGATCAGTAGGGCTATTCATCGAAAATAGTAATCTTTCATCAAATGTTGAGGTATCCAATTTTCCAGTTTTAAGATAATTTTGCATAATATCATCTATTAGTTCCATGCTAATATTAGTTAAAGGTCGATTACTTCCTATCCTGTAAACTAAAAATCTATGGGATCCCGAAGATGTTTCAAAAACAATATATTCAGGATCTGCAATTTGCATTATTGTAAGAAATAAACCGACAAAAAATAATAATATTCCTATATTCAATAAAAATACTAGAGGAGATAAAAATGACGATAATAAAACTGTCATGAATCCTATCCCGGTAATAATCCACCAGAGTATTTTATAATTATCTAGCCAATCATATCTATAATGGGAAAATGTCTCAATATTTTTAGTAATCATATGTTTTTCAATGGTAACATTCCCCATATCATCTCTTTTTGAGGTGGCAACTTGTATTAAATCGTCTACATGAATAAGAGATAATGTTTCATTTCCATTTGAGCTTTCTCGTATTACAAATTCTGAAGCCTCTTCTTGTAATGCTGTTTTAGCTCTAACTCCTAATCCTGCGACTATTGTCAAATTTTTCTCCCCCAAGAGATATCTACAATCGGAACAAACCTATTGCATGCTTCTTTGCAAATGGAATTAGATTATTATCCCTACGATAGAGTTTTTTTGAATTAATCCCAATCTGATGTTGCCCAAGCTTCTACGTTATCCTCAGGTTTTTCTCCCGATTTAATACTAGTTCCGATAATTGTGGCAACCCCTGACTCTGATGCCATATCAAACATTCTTTTGCTTAATTGGCCGTTATATGCAATTGCCAAAACTGCTTTTTCTGACTCTTCAATTGATGTTGCCAATTTAGATGCACCTACGGGCTCTGAAGTCGTATCATCTTCGAAAATTAACATTGCTTCTCTAGCCCCTAATTTACCAATATTTTCAGCATAATCAATTATTTGTTGTGGGGGTTTAGAAATCTTTGATTCAGATGCTGAATCTGGTTCCGAAACTCTAGATGCGAATCTTTCAGCGGGTTCCTTCATTGCTAAACATTTTGTTATTGTTTTATTTGGAAGTAATTCCCACTCTTGACCAACAGGTGCTTGAGCAACCCAATCAACTTTCATCAATTGATTTAATTGAAGGAAAAGCATTTCACCACCTCTATCTCCGTCAATAGCAACAATTACGCTTTCTTTGCTATTGGCTAAATCGATTAATTCCTGTTTGATTTCTCCAGCACCATCTGTACAAATCGCATTTTTGATTCCTGCAGATAATAAATTACGTACATCATTTCTACCTTCACATACAATTAAAGATGTTGAAGAATCAATGTTTGGACCACAAGTTAAACCATGGAAGAATTGTGATTGCTCTGTGGTCAAAACTGAACGTACTTCGTCAATTACACTTTTACTGGTACTACTACTATCTGATACTAATCTTAACAATAAATCTTTAGCGAGTTCGACAACTTGTGTTCTCTTAGTGGCACGAACATCTTGAATTTCTTTTACTTGAATTTTAGAATTACAAGGGCCTATTCTTTCAATTGTTGAAATTGCTGCACCAATAATCGCTGTCTCAACATTATCCATACTACTTGGGATTAATATTTCCCCGTGTACCTTACCTTTTTCATTTTTCAGATTTACTTCGATCATTCCAATTTTAGTTGAGCGCTGTAATTTTCTTAAATCTAAATCATCCCCCAATAGTCCTTCGCATTGCCCAAATAATGCACCGACTACGTCCTTTCTTTGTACTGTTCCGTCTACTTTAATCGTAGCTATAATCATATATTTCATTGTATTTTTTTGGTTTTTTGCCATTTTTATCCCTCCGCATTTCCTCTATACCTTGTGACCTCCACAACTAGTGTGAGTTGCTTTCTCTAAGAGAAAGATTGAGTCTGATATGAGCATCTGCTCATTGTTGTCTAATCGTCATTCCTTTTTGAATACAATGGTCTGAAAAATATATTATGGCGTGTTCTCTGATATATTTGTCAATCAAGTTAAGAAGAGGGCCGTCTGTCGACATTTATGGGCGATGAATCACCTCGAACATTAGAAGTGTTCAGTGATTGTATCTCTGTAATGTTAAAGGATGGAGTTTTAACAAGAGAAGAGCGCCGATTAATAGCAGCTCTCTCAAAAGGTTTAGAATTAGAAGATGGTGAGCCGCTTAAAGTTTATGAAAAGGTGAAAATTGGAGAAAAAATGATTGGCGGAAACACAATTTCTCGAAATAATCAATTAAAGGTATATCAGAATATCTATGAAGTCGCTCTTATTGGTGCTTTATCCAAAGATGAATGGCGAATTTTGGCATTTTTACGTCAAAGATTTGATATTACCGAAAATGAGCATAAAGAAATTCAGAATAACTTGAAAAATAATTTTAAAGAACGATATGAACCAAAGGTTGTTGAGTCATTGTTTAAGACGATTGAAGATTCTGCGACTACTATAACAAAAATGATTGGAAGATTATTTTAATGGGCTAATATGTCTTCAAATCTTGATGATTTTTTATCCAATACAAATTGGAATAAAATAAATAATAATAAAAAATTGCTAATTAATCTTAGAGAAGCATACACTTGTGGAGTCCCTGCGATGATTGCTAAATCTTTAACTGATAGATTAAAAGAAGCGGGAAAATATGAATTCTATCTGGGTACTCCGCCAAAAGAATTACGGACAATTGCTAGTTTCTTGATTACTTATTTTAATGAAAAGCCTTCAATTATTCTAAACCTACTACCCGCATTATGGAAAAGACATGGGAGAGAGGATGCAATACTGTATGGGATAATTCTTGCAAATATTAATCCAAATTTACTTCCTAAAAATATCTGGATTTATTTCGCTGACTCATTAAGATTACAGGAGCCCGCCGATGATATGCTGTCTGTTTGTGAAGAATTAACTCGCGCTAAACATGATTTCCCTACAAATAATGAATTAGAAAAATTATGCAAAAGAGGTTTAATCTGTCATCAATTAGTACTATTTATATTATTTCAAAAATTCAGAATTAAAACGAAATTATCGAATAATGAATATGAAATGATTAAGAATTGTCCTGGTGAAAATGATATAATAAACCGACTGAAAAAACGAATTCTTGACAATTAGACTCATAAAATACTACCGACTGCTAGAACTGATTCCAATGGTTGAACGATTTTTACCTTCAAATGATCCAATTAAAGAAGATGTCCTTGATTGGACCGTGAAAAGGGATGCTCAAGACATTAAAATTTTATTAGATTGGTTAAGTGAGGCTCGAAGTTTTCGTGAAAAACGTGCGATGATTGCATTAATCGAAGGGCTAGTAGGAGAATTAAAAATGGCCGTAGATGAATTATCTAAATTGCAATGAGAGGGTGTTTTTTTGACATTTCCGGCAATAATTTTGGCTGGCGGTAAAAGTCAAAGAATGGGGGAAGAGAAATCCTTGATTGAAATCGATGGTAAGAAAATGATTCTACATATTTTTGAAACTCTAAAAATTGCTGGTTGTAATGATATTTTAATACAAACAAAACAAAATAAAAGAGATTTAAAATCGAGTTTATCAGATCTAGATGTTATGTGGAATTATGATGATTCAGAAGAAGGCGATATTTTAAGTGCAATTTTATCGGCTTTGAAGTTTGCAAAAAGTAAGAATTGGTACGCAGTACAACTATTGCCTGTTGATACTCCTTTTATTTCTCAAAAATTAATTAAGGAGTTATCTAATTTATTAGTGGGAAATTTGGATGTAATTCTCCCTTCATCTAATTCTAAGGTAAATACAAAATTAAATTCTCTAGAGCCGCTAATGGCTTGTTTAAAGGTGGACTCAAGCATAAAGGTAATTCAGGATAAGGTAAATAATGAAAATAATAGCCTAAGCAAAATTTTTTCGGAAATGAATTGTCTTATTGTTGATGAAAAAATTTGGAGTAAATGGGGAGTTTCTGAAAAATCATTTAAGAATATAAATTATCCTAGAGATCGTGAATAATTATCTTAGAATCTTTGATAATTTCCAATCTTCCTTCACTAAATGCATCGATGACTGATGGATAAAGAATATGTTCTAATTTTTTAATTCTATTTTGAAGAATTTCAATAGTGTCTTCTGGAAATATTTCAGTCTCACTCTGAGCAATAATTAATCCACTGTCAACCCCAGAATCTACGAAATGTACAGTACATCCAGATTTTTTTACTCCAGCTTTAAGTGCGTCCCTATGAGCATATGCGCCAGGAAAGTCTGGTAAAAGACTTGGATGAATATTGAGAATTCTACCTTCCCATTTTTCTACGAAACTAGATGAAAGTATTCTCATATATCCTGATAAAATTATTGCTTCAATCTCAAATTTTTCTAAAATCTCATGAATTAAATCTTCATGTCTAGTTCTTTCCATATCAGGCATCAATTCTACAACTTCTGTTCTAATTCCAAAATTTTTTGCAAGTTGCAATCCTCTCACTCCTTTGATATTTGAAAATACAAGTTCTGTTGAATGTGAACAATTAGATGATTGTTGATGAGAAATTAATGATGCCATACCCGAACCTGAACCCGAGATAAAAACCGCTAATCTAAGAGGGTTATCGGGTGTAGCAACCCTTGGCAATTGAAATTCATTCATGTGATCTCCTAATGTCTGAACAATCTCACACCAGTAAATAGCATAGACATATTATGTTCATTCGCTGCATCAATAACCTCTTGGTCACGAATTGATCCTCCGGGTTGAACAATACTAGTAATTCCGATTTTCTGAGCTGTATCAATACCATCCCTAAATGGGAAAAATGCATCTGAAACCATTACTGCTCCTTTGGCTTCCTCTCCTGCTCTTCTTGCCGCAATTCTTACTGCTTCAACTCTACTTGTTTGTCCAGGGCCAATTCCTACTGTTTTAGTTCCTTTAACAAAAATTACAGAATTTGATTTGACTTGCTCACATACCACCATTCCAAATCTCATTGCTGCAATTTCCTGTTCTGTTGGTTCTTTGTTTGTTACTGGACGAGCGAGTTTGGGGTCTATTTTCGGGCTTTTTTCCGTTTGTAATAACCATCCGCCATTAATTTGTTTTGCGACTACTTGAGCGGTTTGTGGAGATAATTTGTCCATTTCTGGAGCAATAGATATTAATCTTCTATTTTTTTTACCGCTTAAAATTTCTAAAGCTTCATTTTCAAATGAAGGGGCAATAATACATTCTACAAAATGTGCGCCTATTTCATTTGCAGTATCTTTGGTGACTTTAGTGTTAAATGCAACAATACAACCGAATGCTGATTCAGGATCTGAAGCTAAGGCATCTTTCCAAGCAGTAACTTGATTGCTTGATAATGCGGCTCCGCATGGATTATTATGTTTGACAATAACACAAGCAAAAGGAGATTCTGGCCAATCATTTGTTGAAAGATTCTTAGCTAAACGTAAAGCAGAATCTAAATCAATATAATTATTGTAAGAAAGTGCCTTACCACTATGCATCTCAAAATTTCCTAAATTTAGGTTTGAATTACTGGGATTAGAATAAAATGCTGCAGCCTGATGGGGGTTCTCTCCATACCTCATAATTTCTTTAATTTCGGAATCTACCTGGAATCTTTGAGGTAACTTTGTGACTGCATTTTCTAGTTCATTACTTTCGCTAGCGTCTCCAATCCATCTTTTATGTAATTCCTTGGCAATTGCTACATCATAACTTGCCGTATGCTCAAACGTCTCTAAAGCTAATTGTCTTCTGAATTCCAAACTAATTTTAGATGGGTTACCATCAAATTGTTTTAATGATTCTATTACTTGATTATATTTGATTGGATTAGAAATGCTCAAAACATTTCTATGATTTTTAGCAGATGCGCGCAAAAGAGTTGGTCCCCCAATATCTATCATTTCGAGTAGTTCTGGATCATTTAAAGACGGTTCTTGAGACGCACTTTCTGAAAATGGGTAAAGATTTACAGCCACTAATTTAATTGGTTGATACCCCAGTTCCTCTAAGCCTGTTTTATCTTTTTCATTTTCAAGTCTTGCCAGTATTGGTCCATGAATTGCTGGATGTAAAGATTTTACACGGCCATCAAAAATTTCAGGATGATTAGTAATTTCACTTATTTCTTTAACAGGAAGTCCCGCTTGTTTCAATTTTCTAGAAGTTCCTCCTGTAGAAATAATTTCCCACCCAAGTTCTATTAAATCCGTTGCAAACTCAATAACTCCTGTTTTATCATATACGCTAATTAAAGCTCTATAAGTTGAATTCATACAGTTTCCCTTGGTACTGTCCAAGCCTAACCAATTAATCAAGAAATCCCATAGAATAATAATTTCATTTCATGCCGTAAACAATATCTTGAGGGGCTTTGAACCGTGGAATTTGAAAAATTAGTTGGTATTTACAATGCAAAAGGGTCTTTAATCGGTGAATTACAGTATTTTTGGGGCAAGATTAGAGGAACTGCTCATTGTGCCCTATGCGATATTACTCATGGGAAATTAAAAGAGAAGGCATCATTTAAAGAATGTAAACAGGGTCTTGAGGTTCCGTTTGAATTATTACATCTCGATGAGTTAAATCCTGAGCTTGAAAAGTTCATTAATAACGCTCCTTGCGTAATAGGAGTAAAAGGAAATTCCTATTCTATAATTCTTAATTCAGAAGAGCTTGAAAATTGTAAAAGTGATGTTGGAGCTTTTTCGGATTTATTAAATTCTAAAATTAGTCTCCCCTAGCAGAGATTAATTGGTCCACTCTTAATAGTCCAATCACCGTCTCTGTCGCTGAGTTTATTGAATGTTTCAAAGATTCTTTGGGTTCTCTGGCAAAATGAATTTGTTCAATTTCGCCGTTAGCTCCAATTCCCAAATTCTCTGAATTATTTTTTAATCTACTACGTAATTCAATTACACTATCAAGGCTACTTTTTCCAGCATTGGCGGCTAAAGTTGCTGGAATTGTCTCTAATGCCCTTGCAAATGCCTCCATTCCTAATCTCTCTCTTCCTTGTTTAGTGTCTGCAATTTCTCGTACTTTGATGGAACATAAGATATGTGGATTGCCTCCACCTAAAATTAATTCTTTAGTATTAAAAGTTAGAAATGTAGCTTTAACCGAATCATGAATTGCTCTAATTGTTTCTTCTACGGCTAAATCGTTAGAGCCCCCTACATCAAAAGTAATTAATTCTGTATTCTTACAGTCTTTAATTAATACTCTTTGTGTAGTTTCACCATTTGAGTTTACTGTTTCAGTTTTTAATAATCCAATTATGCCCAACTCATTTGTTGAAATATCTTCAATAACCGGGCATTTTGTTGCTTGAGTCGCTTTTGAAATATTTTCTAATTCTTGTGTACTTAAGCCTCCTAAAGCAAAAATTCCTTCTGATAACAATTTATGTAAAATCTCCTTATTAATTTCTCCTGTAGAAAATAAAGCATTAATTCCTAATTCAATTAATTTTTTACTTAAGTTTTCAATTTGTTTGTCTTCACTTTCAATAAATCCACTTAATTCTTCGGGGGAATTTATTTCTATTTCAGAGTCTCTTGTTAAAGATCTTATTCCAACTTCTCCATTAATTAGCGCAACTTTACAGTTCCTAAGTTCAGAAGGAGTCTTGTCCAAATGTAGTTTTTTCTCGAAAACTAAGCCATTAATTAATTCTATTGACATAGGTATATTGTTCGGAGATTTGGCCATCAATACATTTTCAGAATCACATATGGATGTACTTTTTATTTGTTTGAGTCCTTCCATAACTAATTTAGCAATATTTTCTGAAGCGCTATCTGTAACTTTTCCAGTTAATGCTGTTTTTGCAACATTTAGTAGTTCATCATCATTGTAATGGAAGCCTATTTTATCTAATTCTTCCATAGATACTTCGCATGCTTCTCTGTAGCCTTCAACTATTATTAATGGATGTAATCCTTTGCTAATCAATAACCCTGCTTCATACATTAATGCACCAGCGAATAAAATGCATCCGGTTACCCCGTCTCCTGCTGCTGATTCTTGAGATTCTCCTAAACTAACAAAAGCTTTGGCAGTAGGATGTTTTACCATTAATTCTGAAACTATTTTTGCTCCATCATTAGTAATTGAAGCTTCTCCATTTGATTTATACAGCATTTTATCCAAACCCATTGGGCCGTAAGTTGGCCTAAGTAAATCTGCAAAAATTGAGGCAGCGCCTATTAATTTATCTTGGACAGAAGATTCGGAAGTTACAGAGGATTCGGGACGTAGGATTCTTACTGGGGGGGGTCCTGCTCCTCCATCTTCAACCATTTTTAAATCACCCAAATTCAAACCGATTATATTGATTGTCAGACTAACCGCGTAATGGTTCTAATGAATAATAAGTCCACGAAACAAATAGAAAACACGCTACTGAAAGCCCTATAGATGGCATTAATGGAAATCCCCAATTATTACTAAATATTGTAGTAGATACTAATGTACACAAAATAAACACGATTGCATACAATACCTTTGAGGATGATATTGCCAAATTCGTTTTCATCATACCTGAATTTGAGATAATTAAGACTGAAGAGGCTCCTACAAATAAAATTGCAAATAGGTAATAGCCTTGAATTAGAGTGTAATTCAATCCAACATAAATCGATGCTAAAATCGACAAAATTAATGTCAAAAATATTCTATTCTGTATTTTGTTAACGTCAATAACTTCGCCCATTAGTATGCTCCAGTAGAATATATTTTTTGAATATGTTTACAATAACTATCCGTTTTCGCCTTCTACGACTGCTACTGTCTCGGGTTTATCGTTTGAATTGATTTCATCCTCAATATAATCTGAAAATTCTATCTCATCTGAATTTTCCATAGAAGTTAAATTAGTAACTGTGATTCCTCCTAAAGATATTGCATAAATGTAATCTCCCATGAATATCGATCTTTGAATATTTGTTTGACCATCAGACCAGTAACAATACTGACAATTTTCTTCATTGTAGAAATGACTATGATTAACTGTTCCATAAACGCTTAATGGCATACCAGACTCTACGTTAACTAATATCAATTGACTGATGTATTCATATTTCCAATATCCTCCATAATGATAGTTTTCCATACAATAATTGACTAAGTATTCTCTATCCTCCTCGCTTAATTCCGAATCGTCTGAGTTTTCATTAGGTTCTGAATCGTCTCCATCTGAGGAGGGGGGAGGATCACTTCTAGCTTGAGCTCCCGCTGAGCCTTCGGAACCTGTCTCACTTTCAGTAGATTCTGCCTCTTCATCAACATCCTCTTCGGGCATTAATAACCAAGTCATAGACTCAACCCTATCATTACACCACTCCTCTTTTTCATCAAGATTTGAATGTTCAACGTAATAACTACGATGAGTTGATGCTGGAATCGCTAACATATTTTTAGGTCCCCAATATTGGAAGGCTTTATGTTCATAAGTAGCTTCACTCCATCCCCAAGTCCATACATTTGAATCTTCACTAGATACAGGAGATAAAGATAATACTGAGGCTAATTGGGGGCTTGTGAAATTACTTACATCAAACATTGAAACTTGGGTATTAGACCAGTCTAAACCTAGACCTGTTTCTAAATCCGCCGGACCAATCCCAATTGTTAAAATATTATTTTCATCTAATGGATGAATATAGGTTGATACCCCTGGAACTTCAAGTTCTCCCATAATCTTTGGATTTGTAGGATCTGAAAGATCTATTGTCCATAGCGGGTCTATTTGCCTGAATGTGACTATGTATGCTCTATCCTCAACAAACCTTGCTGACCAAATTCTCTCATCGGGTGCAATTCCATCAATTCTTCCAATTTCATTCAAACTAGAAGTAGTTGAATTCGGTTGTAAAATTACTACGTGATTTTCCATTGGTTCTGGATCTACCATCCACCATCGATTCCATTCCCCCGTAGTAGTTGCTAAACGAATATTTCCGTCATATTCTGATAAAGAAAATTGATCTAATACTGTTCCATCTACTCGCCCGCTTCCAAGGTATGATGTTCCTTCGCTTGTTAATGAGAATGCATGGATATTAGTCGCTTCCTCGATTTCATCAGCACCCCAATACCACCACCAGTCTTGTGCTGGTTCTGCAATAACCAACGTATCTTGGGATACATAAACTACTGGCCAGTTACCCATAAGATGGTCTGCTTCATAACTAAATGAGGTGCTTAATAAATCAAGTGTGAGGATCGAAGTAAATTGTGTTCCAACATTATCCTTTGTAGCAATAAATTCACTACAGGTTTCCGAACGCATTGGAACTTTACTAACTCCGTTTATTGTTCTAAGGTACATTTGAGGCATTAAATCTTCAATACTAGCACCATCGATAACTATGTCATTATTTTCTATGGTACTATTTATTGATAGGTTCCAAATTTGTTGACGTGCTGGATTATCCCAATCTAATTTATAATATGAGTCTTGATAATCTGGTGATATTTCTACCCATGATTTAAGTCCTGGCAAATCTAAATATCCATGTGTTATCGTTCTAACCATTCCATTTTGCTCTCTAGCAGTTAAATACCATCCTTCAAGATACAATTCATTTATCAAAGTAGGTTCATTTCTTTCAGAAATATCGAATACTGAAAATTTAGTTAGACTAGTCACTCTCATCCTTAAAGCTGAATCGTCCCATACTAAATTCCATAATGGATCATCTTCCGATAAACTCCAACTATATACACTAGATAATACGACTAATTTATCTTCTGCAAGCATCATCTCCTGAGCATTTCCCTCAATTGAAGTAGCAGATTGGAAATTAAGACTACCAAACTCTGGAACCGCAAGTATAACCAATTTGCCATTATTAATCATGTAAATATAATTACCATCGGTTTTAACAAAATCAGATTCATCTACTCCCTCTTCTTGATTATTAGTACCTGAAAAATCCACTCCCTCTTCTCTCGAATTTGAATTAGTTGCCGAGGAATCTGAAACCGATCCAGTATCTTCCGCTACACCATCCATCTCCATTGCAAAGTCGTCTTCAATCCACATTCCTCCGCCATAATAATTAGATGATTGTTGTAAAATCGTAATACGCATTCTCTCTTTTAAATTTTCACGTATATCATTTTCTAAATAATCACATGAGTTGTAAGGAATTAATTCGGGAGATGCTCGTTCTCTCGATCCGATATCCATCCAATCTAAAACTTCAGAAATTGGCTGTATAACATTATCTATCGGTATATCTTCTATATTGTCAACTATATCCGCTACTTCCTCAACGGCTCCCGTACATCCAGAACTAACTAAAATTAGTAATACAAATATAGATTTTAGACCCTTATTCATATACTTTCCAATAATTAATCATATTAAAGAGTTGATACCGTGAACGTTACTAAAATAAGTAAAGTTGATTTGATTATTGAAATAGCCAAATATTATGGAAAAGCGAAAGGCTGTCGATCTTTTTTCTGAATGGGCCTCAATTGGAAAAGATGAGGGTATGCAAAAAGGTCATCTAAGTTCGGTAACTGAAATGTTATCCTTGGTTGGCCCTCATTTAAAATCAAATTTTTCTGCTATTGATGTAGGTTGTGGAAATGGGTGGGTTTGTAGAACGTTATCTGAAGATAAAAGATGTTTAAAAATTAAAGGTATTGACGGTTCAGAAAAAATGATTTTAAAGGCTCAAAAAATTGATCCTTTAGGTGAATATTATCATGCATTATTGCCATCTTGGGACCCTAAAGAAAAATTTGATTTTATTCATAGTATGGAATTTTTATATTATTTGGAAGACCCTTTAGATATGTTAAAAATTTTCTATAATAATTGGCTTAACAATGAAGGTGTTTTCATAGCCGGAGTTGATTATTATTTAGAAAATGAAGATAGTCATAGTTGGCCTGAAAAATTAAATGTTCATATGACGAAACTTAGTATTGATGAGTGGAAAAGAGGAATGGAAGATGCTGGATTTAAAGAAATTGAAATTCATCAAGTGGCTGCCAATGATGATTTTATTGGCACTTTAGTACTGTTTGGTAAAAAATAACTTTTCTTCGNAGGTTAATATAAGATTTATTTTTCATCATGTTTATTTTCTATAATTATTGATTTTGGAGGAATTTCTACTTTATTCAACAATTTTTTCTTCAGAGAGAAAGGGTGTGCTGGTCCCAGAAGAAATGGGAAACTCATACATAAGCTGCAACAGATTATTAATATTATTTCCTTCACGAATTCCTTTGTATCTGATTTATCATCTCTANGTGCATCGTCTNNTTCATCTNATNGCCCNTCATTATAATCCTTCAAATCGTCTGTTTCATTATGAAATTCAATAAACTGTTCTGTTTTTGAATCTTCTTCCGTTTCATTATCTGTGCTTAATTCAGGTTCGGGTTCAGGTTCAAGTTCAGGTTGTGACTCGTTTTTTGTTGATAATTGAATAACATAAAATCGTTGTACGTCAGTTTCTGAGTTACTTCCTGAATCTGTAAATAAATTATAATCTTCGAGTCTATAAACTATGGAACCTGTAACATCTGCAAGTGCAAGATTTTCAGATTCAATATTTTGGAAATATAATCTCTTCCTTAAATCCGGTTGTTGATTTTGAGGNGGNGTATATTCTTGCATAATTTCACCTAAGTNAGATAATTCTATCCCATCAAATATGGTATCACTTAGTTNTGGTNCAGGTANAGTTAGTAATTGATACTCATTTTTNAATTCATTATATTCCTGAGAAATTGTCATATTATTAGGTGAATGGTTCCAAATAGCATATTCTTTGCCACTTGTACCAATAAATGTATGAATAATATTTTGTTCCNACTCTAGTTCAGATTCGGGTTCTGATTCTGGTTCAAAATCACAATTATGATTGTTTATTCCTGCCGAATCATCATAATTTTTTGCTAAAATATTCGTACACCCAATGTATAATGATTTTATTTTAGTCCATTTCCTTTCGGCACCAGCTTCCCATGGATTTTGATCTAATGCATCATATGCTCCAGCACTTAAATTATCTAATTTTGAATTTGAAATTGGTCTAAAGTCATAATTTTCTGGATCTACCAATAAATCTTCTACTTCACCTGATAACTCTAGATATCCATTATAATTGTCAATGAAACTTCCTTGAACGGGGTGCTCTTGATATGATTTAGAACGATGAGCCGCAATTTTATCTGCTGCATTATTATTTGTGGATGAATTTTCATTCCCTTCACCATTTTCAAAAAGGATAATTATGTCATTTTTACCTAACTCTAAACCTCCTCCAAATACAGTATTATAACTAACGTNATGATAGTCTCCCTTNGCCATAATTCCTGTTTTAATATCCCATAACACATTGTGATGTATGGATGCATTTCTACCAATATTTGTTCCGCCAGCGGGTCCATCCATTCTAATTCCATATTTTTCTGTGTTATGAATCCAATTANATGCNATTTCNGCNCCCTCTTGTTCNAACATCATCATTTGAACTACNGCNCCATCACTTTGAATAAATCCAGTATTTGAAATATTNTTAAAANATATTTTTGGNGAATCNCCNATNCTNANTGTTGATGATGCTCCNGTATTATGAATAGTGTTATTTGAAAATGTATTATCTCTACCTCCATCNTAAACTGTAACCATCAATCCTACCAAATCAGAAGATGACCAGTCAATGAATTCAAAATGTGAATTATTTACAGTATTATTATGTGATTTCAATGCAGCTCCGTGGAATTCTAATGCTGAACCGTCAGTATATGCAAAGGAAGAATTATCAATTAAACAATTAGTACAAGAGTCCATTCTTGAAACCCATCTTTCCTCAACATCCTCTCCTGCTATGCCCAGTCCTCTTTTTGAAGTACTTGGATAGATTAAATCTGAATCTCTAATGACGCAACCATTACAATCTTCTGTCCGAAATGTTGTTGCAAAAAATTCCAATCCTTCTATTGATATGTTATTACTATTCGTAATATTGAATGCGAACGGTTGTGTTTTTATTCTAACATCTATATTATTTGGATCTGTTCCATTTTCAAATTTCATATGCAATTTTTTTTCTGAATTATCAAACCACCATTCCCCCGGAATATCAATTAATTCTCTTTTACCTTCTAGAAAATAATAATGATGTTTTGGTTTCCAATTTGGAACTAAATCATATGAAAATGTATTTGTAGATTGATTATAGTCAAATATAGTCCTACTCCACGTCTTAAATGAGCCTACATTAAGTATAGCTATGGCTCCAACTGGATTGATTCCGCTAGTATTTAATTTTCCAGTATCTTGTAATTCTCCATTACTATAACTCCCTCCTTCATCAATCGATCCTTTCGCCCAATTATTTGTTTGATCAAATACTGAAAAATCTGAAAAGTTTGCGTTAGGCCATCTTGCAGGTATTTGTTCTTGGTAATCAACAAAAATTTGCCAACCATTCTTATTAATTTGAACTTCATGAATATTATTGGTTGAAAGGCTCCAAGTTCCATTTAAATCCTGAGTTATACTTTCAGTACCATCAAAAACAACTCTTTCGTTTTCTGCTACACGAATTGTTATATTTTCAAAGTTATCGATAATTACATCTTCGTAATATACACCCTCGTGAATGATAATTGTATCCCCATTTTCAGATGCTTTTAATGCCTCTACTACTGAATAAAAGGGGCATTCGGCTGTTCCGGAAAAATTATCATTTCCTAATTGATTGTCTACATGTATTTCTAGAATCGGTGTTGTGTTTGAATTCATGCAATCCAATTCATTAGTTTGAAATATTGGTACATCGTATGAATTTAACTCTTTATCGTAAATAATTGGATAAGAAAAGGTCTGAATAAGAAATATGAGGAATATTCCTGCTACTACTCTAGACATGTTCTTCGGTACAAAAGATATTTCTTATCCTTTTGCAATTTATTTCATTATAATTTAAAATTAATCTACCGATATAAGGTATACTAACAAGTTCTAATCAAGAAAATTCTTCACTCTCAATAATGGGAGTGATAATATTAGAAAAACAAATGAATATAAGCAGAATCCGGTAGAGGTATAAATATGAGCGATAATGAAGTGCTAATTATTTTTGGAACTGAAACTGGAAATGCTGAAGCATTGGCAGATGATGCAAAAGGTTTTGCTAAGGATTATGGTTTAGAAGGTAATGTTGTAGATATGGAAGATATCACTGTAGAAGAGATTTCTGAATCAAAATTGCTATTAATTTGTGTAAGTACTTGGGGAGAAGGAGATCAACCAACAAATGCTGAAGATCTTTACGAGACAGCATGTGAATCCGAAGATGGGTGTATGGAAGGAGTTAATTTTGCTGTATTAGCATTGGGAGATACCGATTACGAATTTTTCTGTGAGTCTGGCAAAGAATGGGATAATCTAATTGAGCAAAAAGGCGGTACCCGAATTAATGACCGTATTGATTGTGATGTAGATTATGAAGATGATGATGAATGTGAAGAATGGATTAAAACAACATTAGAAAAGTTTTCAAATCTTTAAATTTAATTTATACTAATTTAAACAAGTATTTTTAACATATAATTATCTATTTGTTATTATATGAAATACCAGTTATCGATAATCACAGTCATATCAATATTGTTAATTTCAGTTTCAACTGGCGTATTGATAATAAAAAATCTTACATTTGAGGAATATGTACCTGACTGGTTTGATATCGAAGTTGATTCTTCGAATGGGACTAATTCTTACGCCCTTATTGAAGTAGATGAAGGGGACAATAATGAAGAATTGGTAATTACTGAAATCCTACATACATTCAAATTCACCACAATAAACCCCGCCGGAGTAATTACTTGGGATTTTGGTGATGGAACCTCAGCAACTGGAAATAATATCAATCATTCGTATCTTGAGCCAGGTTATTACAGAGTAACAGCTACATCTATCGATATAGATAAAATTCAGAGTAGTGCTATTTGGGTAAGTGTTGATTTAATCGCATTTGTTGAATCTGATAATATGGAATGTGAGTGTGCTCCAACTGCAAAGGATACTGTAATTGATCTGATGCCCTTGACAGAAGGAGATACCATTAGTGGATCTGTCAGAGTAGAACATGACGGGAATAGTGAATCTTGTTCTTTGAGAAATCCATTACAAGAATGTCATCTTAGGGTCATAATTCAAACTACAGAAAATGGTGAAGTAATTGCTAATAACATTATTTTCGACGAAAATTTTAGAACTAATGAAATAAATATAGAATTTGAATTAACTAATTTAATGCTTAAAGAAGGACAAGGGGTGCAAATTCGTTTAGAAACCGATCAAATAAGAGACTGGCATAAACCATATACAGAATGGATAATGGATGCTCCAATAATTTGAAATGTTATTATTTGTACCGCTAAGTTATGGCTGTTGAAAGATATGAAGAGAATAGTGCTTCCAAAATAGCAGAAATTTTAGCTAACAAAACTGAGAGTCCTGCTGAAAATGTTGCACAGTGGTTAGAAGATGTTCATCACGGAACCCTTTGTACGATTTCAAATGTAGAAGGTATTGAAGGGTTTCCATATGGTTCAATTGTTCCATTTGCAATTGATAGGGATGGGCACCCTTACATACTTGTTGCAGAAATTGCTGCTCACACAAAAAACTTACTAAATTCCTCAAAATCTTGTCTATTTATATCACATCCAGAGCCAAGCGGTGATCCTCAATCTCATTGGAGGGCCAGTATAATAGGAAATTTTTCTCGTATTGTCTCACCTTCACGAGTTAATGAGTTAAGTCCAGAAAAATTAGAACATAGTATTCAAATTCCCGAAGAGGAAGAAGAAAATATGTTAGTTAGATACTGTCAAAGGGTACCTCAGGCTGAAAGTTACTTGAAGACGCATAATTTTTTCTTTTGGAAAATGAATAATATTGAAAGAGTAAGATACATAGCTGGTTTTGGGAAAATTTGTTGGATTGAAGGTGATGAATTTATTCAAGCAGTATCTGATTCTGAAATTGAAAAAGTCAAACATAGTGCGGTAGAACATATGAATGAGGATCATGAAGATGCTATGATTACAATTTGTGAAGGAATTCATAAGTTTAAACCTAAATCAATTAAGATTACAGATTTAGATTCTGGTGGTATAATGATGGCCTCCGAAGATCCTAAAAAGTCCATTTATACTTCTTTTAATAAAAGAATCAAAGCAGATGACCTAAGAATTGAAATTGTGAATTTAGTTAAAGAAGCTAGGTCTAAACTTTAATACTTCAAAAAATTTCACAGACTCCAATAATTAATAGTAATCCTGCAACCGCCTGCAAAGCTATTGTTTGGATATTTGTAGAAACCAAATCTCTACTTTGATAATCTTGGAATAGTCGATATACTAACCACCCTGCCCAAGGAATTGTAATCAACAGGACTAGTGTGTCACTGGTCATTAATTCGCACATTACTAACAAAATGGATGAAATATAAGCCATTGCAATCAATATCAAATAACCCCATCTTGCATTCTTAACACCCAATTTTGCTACCAAATGTATCTTTCCTGTTTCGATATCAGATGGAGTATCTGGGAATTCATTAATCCATAATATTGCGGTTGTGAATAATCCCAAAGGTATTCCGATTAAAAATGCATCAAAAGAATGGCATCCAGTAAATGCATAAACTGTTCCCATTGTTAATACTGGGCCAAATAATAAGCCTATTGAAAGCTCTCCCAATCCTTGCCTAGATGAAAGTTTCAGTGGGGGTGCTGTATAAAAATACCCTCCTAAAGCACCTATACTAGCATAGATAAACAATTGAAAATTGGGTACCCAGGGACCTAATACTAATGTAAATCCACAAAATGTTGCTATCATCAAAAATATAAATCCAAGATTAAATAATCCTTTTTCAGTAATTAATCCTAATTCAATTGATCTAGATCCTCCCGAATATTGAAGGAAATAATCATTATTGGCTTGGTCTACCCCTGCTTGCCAATCAAAATAATCATTGAATATATTTGCTGATAGATGTAAAGTTGTACCTCCTAAAAAGATTAGGAAAAATAACGGCATTGAGAAATCAGTATCCCAAGACACGTCATGAATTCCTCCATTAAATGCCCAAACCATTGCAAATAATATTGGCATCCAAGTCGCTACAACAAAAGGCATTCTTGTAATTGCGACCCATGTTAATGGAGTGACCCACCAAGGCTCAGCTGGCATTGTTTCCAAAGGATCTTTGTCAAGAACCTTAGTTTTACCCACGTAACCTACTTGTTTTCTTTCTCCATCTACCTTTTTGAATACTGGAGTAATTTGAATTGTTGCTGGAATATATGTTCCGTTTTTATGAACAAATGTAGTTTCCCCCTCATATTTACCTTCATTAGTTGCAGTACTAAGCCAATTGGCAACATGCCCTAAAACAACTCTTCCGGGTGAAAACTGGGAGACGCGCATCTTCCCTACTACTTCTTCTGAAGTATAACCAAAAATGTTTGATGCCCCATCACTAAAAGACTCTACTCTCCCTTCCATATCACAAGTAATTACCGAAACGTTGTCTGTTGATTTAGGCTTTTTAAAATTCTCGGGTTCAACTATTTTAGCTGGAAGATTATCTTCATTGTATGCTGATTTGAATTCTTTAAGGCTAATTTCTCCATCACCATTTTCATCTAATGTTTTTACTAAATTATCTACTGCCCCTTCAGTCATATTTGCTATTGATAATTTTAGTAGTCCAGATTTAAACTCTTCAACGGAAATTGTTTTATTATCATCATCGTCTAAATCTTTGAAAATATCCTTGAGAGTTTTTTTCTCTGATTCTAAATAATCACGAATATCCCATAAAATATCATTAGAATTATTTGATTCTTGTTGTCCCATATAATTACCGAAACAAATTAGATATATGATATATTGTCTATTTATTGCTTAGATAATTCGGAATTTAAATATTTTATTTCTCCTGTAATCTCTTCTGTCGCCCAGAGGGGTAAATTTATGTCGTTTTCTAATGAATCTAATTCTATTTCGGCGATAATTAAACCTGAGTTGTTTTCTAAAAATTCATCAATTTCCCAGATATAATTATCAACTTTTAATTCATACCGTATTTTAGAAACTCTAGGTAAATTTTGATGGAAATATCCTTTAAATTCGTTTCCAACACCCCATTCCCATTCTTTTCTAATTCCAGGCGCTTCCCTAACTTTAATAGTAAAAATATAATTATTATCTTGTCTTCTTATCCTACATGCATAATTCATTTTGTTTGAATTAATTATCTTCTGCAATTCTTTCGAATTTATTAAATGAGAGATTCTTTTGTCTTCATAGTAAAGAAAATCGTCTTTAATTTTCAGATTAATTAAAGACAAATATACTTGTTCGGTTAGTTTTCCTTCTCCCAAATCATTTGGTAACTTTTTTAATAAGAATCTTCGTTCAATTTCTAATTTCGCCATGTTATTTTTCCTCATTTAAACTTCATTAATTTTAGAATTGCTCTCTTCCTTGAGGTTTGTAATTTCTACAATTAAATTACCAATTATCAATGCCCCGCCGCCCAAAAAGAGCCATAATGTTACCTCGCCTTCCATTCCTAGCATTAATGAAAATATGGCCGCCCACACAGGTTCAAGTGCGTACAAAATCGCTGCCCTAACTGGAGATAGTTGCTTCTGTAAAATCGTCAATAATAATAATGCAAATAATGACCCGAAAATTGCACAACACAATAGCGGTACTAAATATCCTGGATACAACAGTAATTCAAAAATATCTTTAAATTCATTAATACTAACAAAAAATGGAAAAATAAACATAGAAATTATGGCAATTGTACAAAGCATTACAACCGTTAAATGTACTGTATTACGGTCTTGAGTTACCCTATCTGTGGCAATAATATGTGCAGCAAACATGAAAGCACCAATTACAGTTAACCATTCTGGTAAATTAAAATTTAATTGAGGAGGTCCACTAATCCATCCAGCACCAAAAGTTGCTAACAGAACGCCCATACCCATAAAATAAGTAATTTTTTGTCTTCCTAAGAATAATCCTATTAACGCCGTAAATATCACATATAGACTAGTTAAAAAAGCTGATACTGCCGGAGTAATATCGGGATATGAAATACCGATCATCTGAAAAAAGAATCCTGACCAAACTATAGCACCTAACCAAATTCCCCCATTTCTTGTTTTAATCTCTAAAAATGCTTCTTTCACATTTGGAACGAAAGGTAATAAAATTAATGCTGCAATAAAAAATCTAAGAAATACAAATGAGGCTGCTAACGTTTGATTTGATAAATTAGGTTTTTCGTTTTGGGCAGTATTTACAGCCCAATCCATCCAAATAAAAGTTAATCCCCAAATTAGTGTAACTAATAATAAGCCAAGTGTTGCTCTTTTTTTGGTATTGAATAATTGTTCAATCATTTATTACACTCTCAATCACATTCAAAAATTCATTAATACTATTCTTGTGATCAACGATTAATCTATGATTAAAGGCTAAATCACCATAATTTTCAATATCTGCATATATACTTTTAATTTCTGTTATCCATTCTTCTGCTGAGGCAGTACGAGGCATTACTTTACCTCCAAGCCCAACTGCTTCAGATTGTGCTCCAATATCGATTGAAATAGACGGTTTGGAAAAATATCCAGCTTCATTAATTACCCTACCCCAAGTGCCTACTAATTCTAATCTAAACATATTGATATCGCAAAATGGGTATATATCCTCTAATTTACAAAAACCTTCGTCAAACGTGTTAGAATGCTTTGCTAATTTTTGTGCAAAAGGCCCTCCACCGAATACATGTAAAGTGGCTTCTGGCCAAAGTAATTTCATTTTAGGAATTAATTCTCTATTATAGAATTCAAAGCCTTTTTCTGGTACCATTCCCACAATTGCAATTCTTGGATTGGTTAGGTTATTTTCTAATCTATATTTGTTGACTTCTTCTAGTTTTTTCTTTAACTCTGCTTTAGGATAGATTTCTTCAAAATTTACAGGTAAATGTACTATGGAGATTGACTTTATTGAAAATTGTTCCTTTATCTGAGAAGCTAGTCCTTCTCCTGCTACAATTACAGTTTCCGCTTTTTCTAAGCATTTTTTAAATAATTCTGGATATTGAAAGCATACTTCGTCTCTGACAAAAACAACATATGGAATTTTATTTTCAATAAACGCAGATGATGCGCCCGCAGACCAATCTAATTGTGTTATTCCTAGTAATTTTTCATTCTTTTCTTTTGCTAATTTAACTTGTTCTGAAAAGTGTTCTCTTAACCAGTTAGAAAATAATTTATTTTTTCTTTTTAGATGAATCCCTCTTAATAGTTTCATAGATCTACCAGTTTTTCTGTTTCTTAACTTCCAAGATGCTCCTGAAAAAATATCCTCTATTTTTATTTGACATTTCTGAAATTTTATAGATGATGTTTTGAATAAATTCTCATTAGAACTTCTATCATTAGATTGAAACACATTAATCTTCCAATTTGGATTTAGTGACTCGAATCCTAATATCAATGAAGAAAGACTTTTTTCTGCGCCACCGACAAGAGAATCAAAATCTCTTACTGCCACTAATAGCCTACCCTGCATTGTAGGTGTGAATTCGTTATGACTTATGATTACGGCGGCAAATTCAGAAACGAAGATAATAATTTATTATATAATTAGGATTTTTTTCAAACAATCGGCGGTGCAATAAATAGTTAAGAGGTCTGCCTCACATTATGTCGTGGTTAAGTAGACCTAAGGATACCAATCGGCCAAAACTAGGTCTAATTTATAGAATAATGAGAATTTTTTCTAGATCACTAATCTCGGTGTGGTTCAGAGAATTGGATGTTGTAGACAATGAAAATATCCCTCAAGAAGGGGGAATAATGTATGTGGCTTGGCATCCAAGTGGGTTAATTGATCCCTTACTTCTTCACGCATCCTTACCGGGAAAATTATCAATTCTTGCAAAACATACTTTATTCAAAATTCCGTTACTTGGGCGTCTATTGAAAGCGGGAGGAGGGCTTCCTATTTATCGAGCATCAGATAGTGATAACCTTGAAGTTAGTAAAAATAAAAATCAAGATATGCTCGAAAATGTAGGTAAAAAAATTTCTAATGGTGGAAAATTATTGTTATTTCCAGAAGGTAAAACTCATACTGATTCAGAGGTTAAGAAAGCGAAAACTGGTGCTGCAAGAATTATGTTAATTGCATTAAGAAGCGCTAAGGAAAATAATAAAACTCCACCTAATATTATACCTGTAGGTTTACACTATTCAAATTCAAAAAAGTTTAGAGAACGCGGGGCTGTGATTCTTGAACGTCCAATGAAATTACCGAATCTACCACTAATAGTTGAAAATAATAACGAACAAGAAAGAATTGATAGGAAATGGGTCTCTCAAGTAACTGAATTTATTGAAGCTGAACTTAAACGTGCAAGCCATTCAAAAACTTCCTGGGAAGAGCGGCGTTTAATTTGGCAAGGAAGGAGTGTAGTATACGCAGAAAGAGCGATTAAGAAGGGAAAGAAGATTCGGCGATTGAGTTTTGCAGAATCTGTTTTAGGTGCAAGAAGAATGCGAGCGGGGTGGGAATATTTTGCTGCTAATGACCCCAAAAAAATCGAAAATATTTTAATAAAATCAAAAAATCATTTTGAAGAATTAGATAATATGGGAATTACACCATTCGATGTGGCCGCAAAACCGGAAAAACCGGGAATTAGTGGGTTTTTAATTGCTTTAATCGCATGGATTTGGGCCGCTGCGTGGATGTTTGGATTAGTTACATGGAGTGCTGTATTTGGAAATGTTCCACCTTATCAAGCAAATTATCTTACAATGTGGGGGCTCAAGAAAAAGGGAATCGAAGAATCGGTTCATGCAACAATGAAATTAGGAACTGCAGTAATAATATTTCCTTTATGGTGGATATTCGCATCATTAGCAGTTACAGCGATATTTTTATCCAATAATAGTCCTATTTTCATATTGTTGAATAAGCACTGGTTATTGGCTTATTTTACCCAAATTAATCCAATTTTAATGTTCATTATTTTACTAATATGGTGGCCTGTATCTGGAAAAATGCACCTAAATCTATATTCTAGGCTTGTTCGTAGCTGGCTTTCTTTGAGAAGGTGGAGTAATTGGCGAAAGAATGAGCTCGATTGGAATCGATTACAAAAGCAACAAAGAGAAATCGGAAGTTTACTAATCACTCTCGGTGATAGCTTGATTCTACCTGGTGATAAAGAATGGAAAGATCCTCCTACTGCTGAAGATGATTACAAACATGTTTCACTACGTTAAGTGTATCAATCTTATTATGCTCTATATTGATATGTAATTATTTGTTCGAGGCATTGTGGGACTAATCAAATTACTAGGAGAATTCAGAATTTGGTTGGTTGAGAACTCATATTCAAAGAAGTCTAAAAGGCAACGTTTTTTTACAAAACTAGTTAAGAAGCAGGTTGCAACTTTTGGTTCTGACCTAAAAGTAAATGAGATGTGTAGATTGAATAAACACGTTTCTTTAATGAATAATGTAAATTTAAATGGAATGGAAGTTCAGGGAAATGGAAAAGTAGTTATTGGAAATAATTTCCATTCAGGAAAAGAAATCTTATTAATTACACAAAATCATAACTGGAAAAATGCAAAATCTATTCCCTATGATGAGGAATATTTACTAACTAATATAACAATTGAAGATAATGTTTGGATAGGAAGTAGAGTGACAATTCTAGGTAACACTACAATTGGAGAAGGCTCAATAATTCAAGCGGGAAGTGTTGTTGTAAATGATATTCCTCCCCTTTCAATTGCAGGAGGCCATCCAGCAACTGTATTTTCAAAAAGGGATGAAGCGCATTACAATAAATGTAAGGAAAATGGTAATATCTATTAAAAATTATCATAAACAATATTTAGTAAGTCGTTATAAAAAAATATAATGTCCTCACTGAGAATGAATACTCAGGAAGTAATAGATACTGGATTGAGTTTTATCAAAGTAGTATTTTTATTACATATCTTAGCTGCAATTTTGATAGGTATTGGATTTCTAATAATTGATTCTTCTACAGGTGAAGTTTGTAGGCCCAACGAATATGTTGAAGATGTCGTATGTGAAAATGAAACGGCTGGATTTGGTCTTGTATTTGGGTGGATTTTTTGGATTAGTGCTGTTGTAACCTTGATTTCTGGCTATATTGGTTTAGCTTCTAAATTACTTACTGATAGTATCGCTGTTGGAATATATAAGTCTAAAAAAATAGAGATTATTGAAACTAAACCAAAATTAATTGAAAATATTCCTCCTCCTGTAATATTACCACCTAAACTGATATAATCACATAATGAAACTAGATTTGAAAAATTGAATAAAGTTTTGTAAATGACTTAATTGTGGTTATCATTAAAATAGTAAATAGTCTTCAAGAGTTTCATGAGTACAATTAGTTCTGGTTTAATGACTGCATTAATGATGGTCTTAAGTAGCGTTTTTGGTGTTGTAGCAATTGATGGAGTTGATGCTCTTACTGAAGAAAGGTTCGTGCCTCAAGAAAAATTAGACCGTGCAATTTTAAAAATAACTAATGAATTAATGATGATCGATGCTTGTTTGGCTTCTGAAGAATGTACTGTAGATTCTGTTGAATTAAATGAGAAAAGGACTGAATTATTAGATAAATTAGAGCAAATAGATGCTTATATTTTAAATCCAACCAAATCTGAAAAACCCGAACTTCGAAAACATAAAAAAATGGATAAAAGTGAATTTGAAGATTTAACATATGAAGAATATATTTCAAATAAAATTATGAAATTAAATGATAAATTAATGATAATAGATGCTTGTCAAGCAGCTGAGGAATGTACTGTTGACGAGGATATTCTAACTAAAAAAGAAAATCATCTCAATATGGATTTAGAAAAATTAAATTATTGTGTCGAAAATATTGAAGAATGTGAATCGCATAAAAAAGATTCAAAGCATAAAAAATATAGAAAATAGTCATTTTTTAAATTTAATTTTGATAAAACGAATTAATCCAACCATGAAGATTATTAATCCTCCGGAGCATAATGAAAAAAATGCAGCAATACCAAAAAAATTCAATGTAATATATGTGGGTATAATTGACATTAAAGCCAATATGACACCTAAAGTCATTAAAATCGCAGGCATATCTGTCGGATCATCATTTTCTCCAGGATAGTGTGTTTGAACTGTTGATTTCCATTTTTTGGGTTTTGATTTTTTAGGTAAAAATGGTTTTTCGGATAACACTCTTTTCAATTCAGATTTTGTTGATTCAAGGCCTTCTTTGGCCCCTGGAGTTTTTCCTAACTTTTGAAATAAGAATTTACTTTTTTCTAACCATGTTACTGCTAACTCCCCTTTTGTTTCTTCCAAATACCAGCTTCCTAAATCATGATAGCACCATGCTTGTTCAACATTATTTCCTCCTCTTTCATAATATTGTGCTGCCTCCAGTAGTCCATTATGAATATCACCAACTAAATCTGGATATAATAAGCAAGCATGTCTCAAATATCCTCCTACATCATCCCATCTTTCCTCATTTACCATTTTTTCTATAGTCAATTCAAATGATTCCCTGCTTGAATATATTTCATCATCCACATACGTAAAAAATAAAAAGATTATAAATAATTAATGATTGTTAAAATTATCTTGAAATTAGATTTGCTCATATTTCGCATAAGTTTGTTATGTATTATTTTTGGACCAATTTGTTTTATTATTGGATTTAATATGGATTTATTCTATGGTCCAGAAGTTGCTGGGTTCGCTGCTGTAGGTTGGTGGGGTTTTGGAGCGGTTTCGTTTATTGTAGGTGTAATTTTATTGATTATTGCTTCATTGTGGAAATCTTCTGGAAAAGGTCTGAAAGGGTATGTTTCTGTAAACAATTCAACATCAATGTTTATTTCATCTGATGATGAGTAAAATGCAGTGAGTAGGATTTGAACCTACGAACTCTTAGAGACTGGGACCTCATCCCAGCGCCGTTGACCAAGCTTAGCAATCACTGCGTAATATGGAATGCGAGATGTGTTTTTTTAAGTGATTTATTGATAAAATAAAGAGAGACATGTTAATGACCCGTCAACTGCTCTAAATTCAGACATTGGTAATTCAATAATCTCAAGTCCCTTCTCAATCAGTTTTTTTTTAACTGTAGGGTAACCTTCAGAAATTATTACTTTATTATCGATTCCAATAGTATTACAACCGTACGTCTCATCATCTGGAATTGTTACAATTTCTACAGAAGTTGGAAGGTTTTGAAATTTTAAGTCATTCTTACATGATTCAGGAATTAATAGTAGATTAGAATTCGGTGAAGAACATAAAGTAGTAAGATGTAAAGAATAATCTGGAACATTAACAATATATGATTCAAAATTTAACTTGGTTAAAAAATCTTGAAATTGTGAAATTCCTTCATTATTAGATCTCTTACTTTTCCCAATGTAGAATTTATCTCCCACCCTAACTACATCTCCTCCATCTATTTTTCCTGGCTCTTTACACCAATGAATACTTTTCATGTATGGAGTAATTGTTTGGATAATTGACTTTTGTTCGCCTCTTCTAGAAGGTGCTCCTGGAATTGGAAAAAACACATGGTTGTCTACAATCAATGCTTGGTCTTCTACAAAACAGCAATCAGGATATTCTTCTTCGGATTCGAGTACGATAACATTTAATCCCAATTTTTTGAATGTTTCAACATATTCGTTATGTTGTTTAACTGCTAATTGATAATCCGGTTTTTCTCCATTTGTAAATTGGCTAGTTGTTAATGCGTTAGCAAAAGATTTGGGTGGAGGACGTACAATTATATTCTTTTTATCTGAATGGGAGGAGGTCGACACACCTCTCGGAAATAGTGTAATCTTATGTTTACTTTGATAGATAATAGACATTTCAACTAATTATTTATTGTACAATGGCTATTGGGCTCAACTATGCAAGGTAGGGCTTTAATGCTAGTCTTCTTAATGATCACAATGTCATTATCTGGATGTTTCGGTAAAGAGGAAATTATAGAAGAGCCTCAAATAGTTATTGAAGAGGAAATAAGAGTATTTGTTACGGATAAAAATGGAGAGTCGATTGATCAAGCTCCTCTAGATATGTTATTCCAGTTTAGTGACGTTGGTGAAACCGGAAAAGAGCCCAGTATTGGAGTTACATCGAGTGGTTGTATTTTCTTTATTGCTATGGAGAAAGTTATGCGTTCATGTGATTATGGTGGCTCATGGGAAGAAACTCAAGATCCTGTGCAGTGCTCACCAACAACTAGTGATCCTTACGGTTGGGTTGACCCAATTACTGACCGTATTTTTAATGTTCAAATGATAGGGCTTGAGACTTCTTGGATTTGCTGGAGTGATGATGATGGAGAATCATGGTTAGGTAATCCCCATGATTCAGGTACTACTCCGATTAATGACCATATCAAATTAGCAAGCGGCCCTTGGACTAGTGCTGGATATGGTGCCCTAGGACAAATTACTGGAAGTACAATTTATGAGACTGCAGTTTACTATTGCTACAATAAAATTGTAGGTATATTTTGTTTCACAAGTTTTGATGGTGGTGCCACTTTTGAGGCTGGTGGGCAAATAATAGGACTAGCTACAACCAATGGCGGACTACATGGGGCAATTTCTACTGCTCCTGATGGAACTGTTTACGTAACTCCTCGGGTTGAAACGCCTTCCGTCATCGTTTCAAAAGATAATGGATTTACATGGTTCGAGCGGACTATGGGTGAAGATGTTGGTACACCATACCCTCGAAAAAATTCTGAGATTTCTACAGATACCGCATCTAATGCTTACCATGTATGGACTGGAGCTGATGAAGGGGTCTATATGTCTCGATCTACCGATTCTGGTGAAACCTGGGAGCAAGATAGTATCCGTATATCTCCAAAAGGAGTGATTTCTACAGTATTCCCACAGACCGATGCTGGAGATCCTGGAAGAATTGCAGTAACTTATCTTGGAAGTGAAAATGTAGAATTCCTTAATGAGTCTGATATTGATGGAAATCCCTGGGATGGAAATGCACACTACGCCCCAAATAATACTACATATCATCTTTACATTACATACAGTCTAAATGCCCTTGATGAAAACCCTATTTTCCATACACAAAGAGTTACTGATGATCCAGTTCAGGTAGGTTCTATCTGCTTAAATTCGGGTGATTGTCGAGATATTGGAGGTTCAAATCGTAATCTATTAGATTTCAATGATTTACATATCGATAGAGAGGGTCGAGTATATGTTGCATTTGCTGATGGATGTACAGGAGATTGTGCCACTGGAAATAATTCATCTGCAGAAGATTCTAGAGATGGTAGAGGCTCAGTATACTATCTAGCAAATGGACCAAGTTTACTCGAAGCATTTGATCAAATGTCACCATTACTAGCCAATACAAATGATACTAAATCATATGACGTCTGTTAGATTTATTTTTTCTTTTTTACTGGTAATAATAAGAATGTTTTATCTCTATATTTTTGGTATTCGGGGTCTTCTCCCCATTTTTCTAAAGCGCGTTTATCTAATAACGGTACTCCACTAATTTTGGTTAATAATAAATAAATAAATAGTGGTGAAATCCAAGTTAATAGTTCAAGTCCACTCAAACATGAGAGTCCGATAATTGCAATTCCAGACCATAATAATATTTCTCCAAAATAATTCGGATGTCTAGAAAGAGACCATAAACCACTATCTATCCATTTTCCTTTATTTTCTAGTTTAGAATTAAAAACACTCTTCTGACTGTCGGCTAACACTTCTATTACAAATCCAAGTATCCAAATCCCAAGTCCGATAAAATCCCAAATTCCAATATCTGGAGATGGCCCCTGTTGACTATTGATTACTATGACTACAATCATTGTTAAAAAGACCCATAGCCCCTGTAGAGTCCATGGTACAAGAAATCTGATAGGGGAGTTTTTTAATTCGTCGAAACGTCCATCTTTTCCGACTCTATGGATACGAAAATAAAGAAAAGTTGAAAGTCTAAGAGACCAAATTATAACAAGTAAACTAATTATTAGTTCTCTTAAACTAGGAGACTCAGATTGTGATCCTGCCCATAGACTAAAAATTACTAAACTCAAATAAGTTAAGCCTCCTATTAAATCATAGAATCTTTCTGTTTGTTTTATTGATGCTGGAATCCATGCGAGCCATTGGCTTCCAATACAAATTATTGCACAGCAAAATACTGCTGAATAACCATTAATCTCTACTGAATTTGAATCAACTACACTAACAATTACGCTAATTATCAAAATTGTGAATATCACAACTATTGATGTCAATTGTAAATCTTTCTTCAGTGAAGTCATTAATCTCAACTAAACCAATCTATCGATTTATTGATAATATAGTTATTCGTCGGGGGTTTATGTCTTCAGAAACAATGACTGCAGAGGTTGCAACTGGTGTAATGACAAGTCAGGTTACTACGGCTTTAGCTTTAGGTGGTTTAATACTACTTTCTGTTGGTTCGGTAGTTGTATATTTTAATATTTCAGATAGTGAATCAAATATTGAAAATGAAGGGTGGGTCTGGATTGATCCAGTAGTTGAAATTGAAGATGCAAATCACTCACATAATAATTTATCACAACATCGGTTAAAAACACCAAATGTACATTTAATTGATTATCATAATTTAAATTGTGATGGTAATGTAAAACCTCCTGCAGAATTAGATGATGTTGCTGGAAGGCCTTGTAGTGATGATTACAAAAATATAGGCCCAACCCCTGGTGATAATTCAGAAGTATCAATTGAGGGTAATTTTGGAGAAGATTGTGTAATAACCGCCGATTCGAGTAGTCCCTCGGGTGTAATTGGTGGTTGTTATGCATATGTTTCAAGTTATAACCAATTTGAAATATTAGATATTTCTAAACCAAATAATATTAGATTACTTTCAACATATTATGCAGAAACTGCTAGAATGATTGATATTAAAGTAACTCCAGATAATAATTGGGTATTGGTTAATCATGAATTAACTAATAGTGAATTAGACCCTATTCCAAATGATGATGATGCGAATTCCGGGGCAAATCGTTTGGATGTTATCTATGTAGGTGACAAAAGCTCTCCTGTGAAAGTTGCAGAATGGAATAATCCCCCTGCTGGTTTTCATAATCAAGATTTGCATGTGTATTGTGATTGGGAAGGTGCCGTAAGTCCCGAAGAAGAATGTAGTTTGTTCTTATTTGGGGCTGATCCATATCCAGAAATGATAGAAGGGGATAGTGGGGTTTATTACAAAGGTACTCAAGTATTCTACGTGCCACTTGGTCTCGAATCATGGTTAAATCCTCTTCAGAACGATGAGCAAGAAAATACAAGTAGGCAAATCATTAGATGGGGCGGATATTCCCCTGAGCCAGATACTACTTGCGGAGGATCTATTTTTAATCATGATAATGTTTTCCATGTACACCCCATAACAGGTCAAAAATTGTTGTATGTTTCTTATTGGGGCGCCGGATTAAGAATTGTTGATGTCACAAATCCTCCTGTAATTCCAGATCCGGAAGGAATTAGTTGGCCTCAAGATTACGAAGTTGGTAGATGGTTAGGATGCCCGACTGATGACTCTGGATGGTACGGACCAGAAGGTGGTGGACACGCTGGAATGACACCAGATGAATGGTTAGATGCTGAACAAGGAAATGACAATATTCACTATGCGGTACCTTATGACCATTTGATATGTAATGGAATTTATGAGGGTGACCCTAAGTCAGAATGGCCTGAAAATTGTGGTACAGGTCCTGAAGATCCTGAATTTGGAATTAATTGGAGGCATTTTACGATAATTGCTCCTGAATATGGTGAGAATCAAAATCATACTGGATGGGTTTGGACTATTGATACCACTGACCCTGCAAAACCTTTCTTGGTAAGTAAATGGAAGTTGCCTGGTACAGGAATGAAAGGGGATGGTTCTCACCCTCAACATTGGATCCCTGATGGTTACATTTTCAGCCCGCATAATGGAGATACTGGGCTACGTGGACATGTTTATTGGACCCACTACCATGCTGGAATATGGCTTACTGATCATGGTAAGATTTGGGAGGAGTTAGTTTGGGTAAACGGTACACCACAACCAGAAATTGGGTTTCCTGCAATTAAGGAATTAGCTGAAACAAAAACACTAGGATACTATCTTCCTGCAGGGCCTGAATGGATGAATCAAAGTGGAATTGACGCCTTAGAATACGATATGGCGGATTGTTGGGCATCTTGTATGATTCCTTTTGATTGGGGATTACAATTTGATCCCAGAGGATTCGTTGTAATTTCTGAAATGGTTTCGGGAATTTATATAGTCCAATTTGATGAAGATAAGGATGCTAGATATAATTATCCAGCACTTTGGGTTGCTGCTGATGAAGAATGATTCTATAATTTGATTCGGATGGGATTCATTGTCATTCAGAATTTGTTCTTTTTGTCATAGTATCAGAGTTTATCCTTACATGGGATTTATGACGGGTCCTCAATATCAATGTCAAGAGTGTGGAGAAATTACTCCGGTTGTAATTGAGTTTGAAAATGAAGAGGATTACAAAGCATTTTTAGCCGAAGAAGAATGATTTTATTTTCGTCAACTTCAACATGTAAAAAGTATTGGAGCAATATATGGGAAGAGTTCAGTACCATGCATTATTACTAATTTTATTATTTCTAAATGCATCGATGGTTGGTTGTTTTGCTAATGATGACAATGAGGATTTTGTAAATGGTGATGCTCTAAATATTGCCCCCGATCCATTAACTGCAGGAATTTTTCAAAGTGTTTATTTCAAAGCGGATGAATCAATGCGAGTATTAGTTCCATACTTGGTGTTACAACCAAATACAGGATATATTCAAAATGGGACTGTATTAGATTTAGATAAAAATGAAGAATATGAAATTGTAATACTTATTCCTCCACGAACTGCCTCTTTTGTTGTATTAATTGGTGAGCCTGGAAGAGAATATTTTCCAATCAGAGAAGGAAATATTTCATGGACAACTTGGATTGAAAATGGTATGAAAGCATCTCATGGAGTTGAAATTATTGAAAGTGAATTTGAAGAGGGGTTATTACAGTTATCAAATAGTACTGAAACAGGAGGAGCTGTTTCCGTAAAAAGTGTATCCATATTCAGACCAATTGCTGCTGGTGTTTCTATTGCGGATGGGGGCATACACAGCACGGGCATAGTGAGTGGTTTAGAAACTTACAATATGTTATCCGTACTTTCAGATGAAACTCCTTCGGCTGATCCATATGATGGAGCAAAGGGCTATCTCAATAGATGGGCAGGTCAGGGAAACCCTGCTTATGAAAATGCTGCTGATTTCTTAGTCCAAGAATTTACAGAATACGGATATGAGAATGTAGAAAGGCATCGTTTTCAATACATAGAAGCGAATCCCGAAGCTTACAATATCTGTGCATACAAAGAAGGATATGAAAATCCTGATGAATGGATGGTTATTGGTGCTCATTTTGATATTGCGCCTATTATTGCCCCAACTCCTGTAGATATGGGGGCTCCTAGAGGCTATGGAACTCGCGTAGGTGCATATGACAACACTGTTGGAACCTCTGTTGTACTAAACATGGCTGAAGCAATGTTTGATATTCCCACAAGAAGAGGTATCGTCTTTTGTCTATGGAGTAGTGAAGAAGGGGGTAAAAGAGGCAGTATCGCTTGGGTTGAAGATATTCCAGATGGAGTGACAATTTCAAATTATATCAATATAGACATGGGGGGAGTTAATTGGCCTGGAAATGGTACTCCATCTGATAGAGTAGGTCCTGATGGTACAGGATCTTATCCTGCAAGTCAAGAAAATTGGCCATTCAGAGTATACATCGGTCCTGACACTGAAGAAGATGTGATTAATCAACCAAAAATGGTCTATCTTGCCGAATGGTTAGCAGGAGATGCATTAGGAGTTGAGGAGCAGCTTGCCGTTCTTAATGGAGAACTAAATGAGGCTTGGACTGAAGCTGGAGAGCCGGGAATAATCATAAATGAGGCTACGACTGCACGAAGCGATCATGCTTCTTTTCAAGCAATTGATACCGTAACAGTTGGGTTTGGGGGTTTAGTGGATGGATATGACTGCTATCATCAAACATGTGATACAATTGATGAAATGTTATATTGGATGGAAAATGATTATGCTTCTGGAATGCAAAATCTGATTAATTCTGTAGATTTAATGACTTGGTATGGAACAATGATGTTTTTACATCTTGACCATCAACCGATTTTAAATTCATATCTATAATTAAATTATATCTATTATGCAATAATCATATTCGAAATAGAAAGGACTATGCTCATTGTATATCCTGAAAATTGAGAAAAGACTAAAATTCCGAATATGCTTATTGTTAACCAAAAATATTCCTCAGACCATCCTTTTACCTTTAACCCATCAAGTGGTCCAAAAGGAATCATATTGAATAACCCCAAAAATGCATTTACTCCTAACCACCAAGTTACTGCCATATAGCCTACCCCTTTTATTGACAATCCTGAGCCTGTCAGTGGAGATAATGGTTCAACGATACCCATTAAGACAAATAATATTATTCCTAGAGGTATCCCAATTAAAAATAAAAATAAATTAACTAATGGGCCTGCAATTGCTATATGTCCATTTTGTTTTTTTGATACCATGCCTGAAACCATAACTGCGCCTGGTGACATGAAAATAAAACCTAATATTGCCGAAATTAAAATTCCAGTTTGTAGTCCTTGGGGATCCGCTCTAAATTCTGCCCAACAACCATAATATTTCGCAATTATCTTATGTCCTATTTCATGAAAAACAAATGCTGGAGCTAAAGCAAAGATAAAGATAGGTGTATGAACTAACATTTCTACAATTCCGGTAACTAAATCTCCACTCATTAAACCGAAAATTCCTCCCACTGTCATAAAAGCAATTGCGATAGAAAATGCGCCAGTTGCCAATAATAAATGTTGTTTCTCTGTCTTACTAAAATGCCACAAATTTCCTCTATGATGGGCCACTGGTTGGTTCATTGAAATCTCCCAAAATCTCTGAAATAATGGTGCGTCTCTAACAGTAGTTTGCCTTTTATTGGGATTAAATGGACGTACACCCTCATTGATCTCGTCGAATGGATCTTTATCTAAGATAGATGCTCTTGGGTCCCGCATTAATAATTCAACCTTATCTAACCCAATAGATTATCAAATATCAAGGCTTGTAATTTTACAATAATTAATTCAACAAAAATTATACTTTATTGAAATATTAATAAATATAGAATCATTAGATTATAAATATAATAATAGAGTTTTTTATTTTAATATAATTTATTTTTAATAAAAAGGGTCAAATTTAATGATAGATTCGGCAGTACAACTGACAGATTAGTTTAGGGGGTATGGGTAATTATGATGACAGTAATTATTATTGTGGCTACTATACTATTGATGATTCTAATTTGGTTTGTTTTTTTCACAAATAATGACATGGTTGAAGATGATGGGTTGTCTTCTATTGTGAATTTTGAAATGCCAAAATTATTCAAACAAGAAGATGAAAAAATGGGGTTTTGGAGTAGTAGAAAGGCTTCAAAACAAGATGAAAGTGAGAGTCTCAAGTCATTAAGGGGTGAGATGCTTGGTAAAAAGAAATCTCTTAGTTCCTTAGAACAAGAAATTAGTGATGTTCAAGACATTAGGAATGCCAGAACGGCGGCTAGAAGAGAGTTGGAAAATAAGCGTACAAAATGTATGAATATGGCAGATGAAGTTTTACAACTACAGGATAAATTAGGTATTCCTCCTGATGAGGCTTTTGATGATAATATAGAAAATATGGATTCTGCAGATTTGGACTTACGTATGGTTGAGTTGTCTCATGTATTACGTTTGTTGAGAAGGGAAGTTGATCATCAAGATGCTGAAAAAATGAAGGAGAGATTAAGGCGTAAGCAAGAGGAAGTTACCGAAAAGAGAATGCTTCAAGAAAAAGAAAAAATTGAATTAGAAGAGAAGATTCTGAAAGATAGATTAAAGAAAATGAAAGATGAAGAAGCTTTACGTTATAATATCGAGCATGCAAAGACTATTGAAGAATTAGAAAGTTTTGAAATTAAAACTAAAGATGAAAAAGAGCTTCAAGAATTAAATGAATTAATTGAAAGAAGTCGTGCTAGAATTATTCAAGAAGAAGAAGATTTACGGCATTTGGAGCAGTTTGAATTGTTGAATGAGAGGATATTTAATTCTGAAACTGTTGCTGAGTTAGAAGAATTGGTTATTGAGGACGTAAATGATGAGCAATTACAAATTTTGAATGATAATTATGCTCAAAGACACCAGTTATTATTTGGTAGAGAGACTTTAGCTAAACAATTAAAAAGATATGAAGAATTAATTGAGCAAATCGAAGAGTTCACTGAATTAGAAGAGTTTGATGATCTAGTAATTGATGGAGTAAATGCTCGTCAAATGAAAGAATTGGAACAAATAAAAAGTATGCGTAGAATGATTGTTGCTAATATTATGTATGAAAATATTATTTCAAAGTCTGAAAGCGTTAAAGAATTAAATGAGTTGATAATTACTGGTGTTAGTGAAGAAAATGAATTTGAATTAATCAAAATGAGAAATGAGAAAATAAATGAATTAGAAGATGAAAAATTAAGTGCTTTGGTTAAACAATTTGAAGATGAGATTTCTAATTGTACAAGTGTTCTAGAATTAGATAATATCGAATTTAAAGAGGTTGAAGGTGATAAATTAGAGATGTTGGATGAATTAAAAAATGCTAAACGTGCATCTTTAGTTGCAAAAATTCGAGAAGAGGGGTATAGAGAAAATTATCAAAAATTAAGAGACCAAATGAAAACTATTGATGATTTGGAAGAATTACAAGGTTTTGAGATATTCAATGTTGGAGAACATTATACAATAGAGTTAGAAAAATTAAGACTGGGTAGAGTTGAATTCTTAGAAGAACAAGAAAGAATTAGAATTGAGAAAGAAGAATTAGAAAAATATAACTCGATAAGAAAAGCGATAATGCATGCACAAACATCGGATGAAATCCAAGATATTGAAATTGGTGAGGTTAATGAAGAACAACAAGAAGAATTAACAAACCTAAAAGATGAAATGTATGTTATATTAAAAGAAGAGGAATCAATTCGAATTTATGTTGATAAGGCATTGGAGAATGAAGGATTGGCTCCTATTGAATTTAATGAAGATTTAGAAAATGTATTCTTATCAAGATTTGGAGAATACAATGCTAAGATTGGGGATGTGCAATTTAGTTTGATTTGGGAAAATAATAATGATTTGGATTTAATAATTAAAACACCGAAAAACGAATTGATTCATAGAGCTAGAAAGACTTCCAGTTGTAATGGTGTTTTAGATTTAGAAATGAATATGAAACCTGAATCTAAATCTCCTTTAGAAAATATTGTCTGGGAAGGAATTACAGGTGAAGGTGGAGAATACAGTATATTTGTTTGGCATAGAAAAAGACATGGAATGTTACGTGGAAAAGACCCAACAAAATTTACAGTTAGAGTAGCTAATGGTTCTGATGAAGTTATTTTCTTAAGTGATGAAACCTCTTTCGGGGATCCATTAAGACTAATTTCTAATGTTACAGTAAAAGATATTCAAATAAGAGGAAAAGAAATTCAAGAAAAAGAAGGGGCATATCTATCTATAAAAGAATTGATTAATAATGCTAGTAGTGTGAATGAACTAGAAGAAATTGAATTACTTGGTTTATCTAGAGTTAGATATAATGAGCTTGTAACAACTAAAGAAGAAATGAAAAAAGTCCTCGAACAAAAAGAAGAGGAGGATAGAATTATTTCCGAAAACAAGCAAGCAGAAGATTTGCTCGCTAAAATTAATGAGGGTTCTTTAGAAGAGTTGCGAGAATTAGTTATTGAAGGAGTGAATGAGGATAAAATGGTCTTTTTAACTGATTTATTGAATGATAAAATATCTGATTTAGAGATGGAAGCTGAAAGAAGAAGAAGGATGGCTGTAGCTAATGAAAGAATGATGAGTGCATTAAATGATGCTGAAAATGTCGGCCCTCTAGAAATGATAGAAGAAGATTTGAGAAGAGATAAGGACTTTGATAAGAGATTGAAGAGAGCTAGTGCGAAAGATGGTGATTTTAGAATTTCATTGATTTGGGATAATTTCAATGATCTTGATTTGATCGTTACTGCGCCGAGTGGCGATATTCTACATAGTGGAAATAGAACCACTTTCTGTGGGGGTCATCTAGATGTAGATATGAATTTCAAACCTGAATCAAAAGCACCAGTTGAAAATGTATTCTGGGAAAAAGGTAAAGCTAAACCAGGGGAATATAAAGTATTTGTACATCATTTCAAAAAGCACAATAAACGTAAAAATCAAGATCCTACAGAATTTAGTGTTCAAATGAAGGTCGGAGATAGACGTGGGGAATTTAAGTCTAGATTATCAAGTGGAGATCCTGTAATGTTTGTGGGTACAATGAATTTTGATAGGAAATAATTTGTGTTGATTTGATGTCGATTTTCATTGATGAAAAAGTAAAAGAAAATTTCTTACATTATTGGTTTGGATTAGGGGCTCCTATTGTTGTTGGATTTGGAATTACTTTATTTTCATTTATTTTTTTAATAGGTTTTGAAGAATTTTTCCTAAATGAAGATTTTTTTATTATTTTAAATATTATAGTAATATTTGCTAATTTGGGACATCTTGTTATTTGGCCGTTATTTGCTTGGTGGTTAAAATCGCATGCAAATACCATTGAAAAGGAAGGAATTGAGAATGGTGCTCGAATCTCATTAAAATTATACTTAGTGTGGATAGTATTTATCGTTCTTCCATCAATGTGGTTTGCAATTAATTTTAATGGGATTGTATAGTTACTGGGGTATAAAAAATGATTTCGGACAATGAAGAAGAGAGTGTATTGATTGCATGTTTTTTTTGTGAACGACAGCTCCGGGTTCCGATGACATATTCTGGAAGGATACGTTGTCCTACATGTTCTAAAGAATTTTTAGTTGAGGGTTCTAATGAATTAAAAATAGATGAAGTAATTCCTACTGATGAAAAAAACAAACAAGCGCTTGAGAAAATTGAAGATTCTCCTGAAATTGAAATAATCCAAAATCCCGTAGGAGGTTTTGAATTTGTAATTGGTTTAATAATTCCCCCAATTCCTCCAATAATAATTTTAATTTTACTTTTCGGTGGAATTAATTTTAGTGGGGGTTCTCCAGATATTATGGGTTTGGTTTATTTTATGTGTTCTCTTATTTGTTGGCCAATAATCGGATTTTCTTTAGCAATGAGTAGTAATATTTTTGTGAAAAATTTTCGAAAGGGTGCACAATTTTCTGCAGTTATATCTTTGATAATTGTAGGTTTAATTTGGCTTTGGTTCATTGGTTTAATTAGTGGTGGTATTACGAACTAATTGTTAGGTTAATTATGACCTTTAATAATCTTAGATATTGGTTATAATATTATTATTTATTGGCTTTTTGAATAATATCTTTTTTCTTTCTTTTTTCAATATAAATGATTAGTGCCCACACAATTAATAAAATCCCAAGATTAGTAAACCAAACTGATGGTTCGGACCACCTCGTACCATCAAATTTCCAATCAGAGATCGGATGGAAAACTGGAGTGGGGAAAAATTGAGCTGTGTGGCTTGGAATATCAGTAATGATGTTTAGTAACCACGGAAGCCAAATTAAGAACGCTTGTTTTCTTGCACTCATTTGGGTAATGTAAAATCTACTTAGGATTTTTGGAGTGCCAAATCTCTCTAAATAAAACCATGTTAAAAGAAAACAAATTATCACTGTAACGGAACTATGACTCCATTGGTATATCTCCCAAGAAAGTGGGTGAAAATCCTCAGTTGTAGTTGTATCATCAACTCGTGGGTTACGGTTTCCTGTGAAAAGAGAAATTATCATAACTGGTAAAAAAGCCATCAGGTCTGGAATGATACCCATTGCACCTGAAAATCTTCCTTTGATTTTTCCATGAGTAACTGCCATTCCCCAAAGCCAGTGTGACATTACATCCATATTGTTTACTCAATCCCAAATCATAGATAAATTTCTTGTTTAAATGAATATCTATAATTCTTTTAGTGTATATGAAAATCTTTGGGTTCCTTTCCCTTTGGATTTTTTATTTAAAAATTCAATTCCTCCTATCTCAGAAATATTTTGAACATGCGTGCCTGCACAAGGACACAAATCTAAATTATCTCCAATAATTACAACTCTTAACTCTTCAACATTAAGAGGTATCAAATTCATATTTGTTCTTTCGGGAGGCATAATTTCATTAATTTCCTCCCTTGTCATCATTTTAATATTTAGTTCAGCACCTTTTTTAATTAGATTATTCGTTTCGTTTACTAAGTTAGATAGCATTTCATCATCGAAATTGATAGGGTTAAAATCAATTCTACTTTTATCATATCTTAATTGGTTTCCCACAGTTCTAACTCCATCGAATAATTCGTATGCTACTGCAGAAACTAGATGTTGAGCGGTATGCATTTTCATATGTCTATATCTTCTATCCCAGTCAAGATGGCCTTCGATAGTTTGACCAATTTCTAAATTATGATGAGGTTCGATTAAATGTGATATTTTGTCCCTTCCCCTTACTTCTAAAACATCAATTTCTTTTTCATTAGATTTTATTTTTCCTTGATCCCAATCTTGACCACCCCCCATTGGATAAAATAATGTTCGATCTAGTTCAATTGTATTTTCATCGATGTTAGTTATTTCTGCGGTAAATTCTTTCAAATAACAAGATTGTATGGAATCCATGTATAGTTTGGGTGTGGCCATAACTAATGTTGATATGTTATTATTCAAAACTGTATGTTTTACTAGATAATGTTTAGTGTTAGCTTTTGTACGTTTAATCAATGGCAAATTGGGCAATTGAAGCAATTGGAATAGTTGCTGGGATTTTGGGAATTATTGCCTGGTTTCCTCAATTGAAAAAAATATGGATTGAAAAAAGTGCTGAAGGAATTAGTTTATCTGCATTTTCAATGATTTTATTGGCATTAACTTTATGGTTTATTTATGGATTTTTAATTAAATCACCAGCTTTAATGATTAGTAATGGGGCAACTTGGGTTTTAATTTGTTTTGTGATTTGGGGTAGTTGGAAAGTTCAAAAAAGCCGATGATGTTGTTGAGATTGGTGTTGGAAATTCAAAATAATAGACCTCATTCAGAAGTGTCTCGAAATAGATTATTAAATATAATTAGTATAGTATTTTTTATTGTTTGGTTCTTGGCTTTGAACATATTTTCATTAAGTGATTTTGGAATTTCAATGTGATTGATTTACCTTAATAATCAATATTTTATTTGATTTACACGGGAAGCATTCAAGAACGGTGTTGCGCCGATTGTACGTGATTGTGATGGGCCCCGACACTCCAGACCGCGCTGCGCTCGAAAGTATGCTTCTAGAATATTCTACAAAACAATTGGTTGAAGAGGTATTAGTTGCGTGGGATGAATTAACAAAAAAGAATGAAGATTTCTCTGATTTAAAGCAAAAAATAAGGATTTTAGAATTAGATTTGGCTGAAAGACAAGATGGTATTGCGCCCGAAGTTCAAAGATTAGGGTTAGTTGAAAATGAATTAATTAAGATCGAAAAAGAAAATGCTACTTTAACCGGTCTATTAGCCGAGGCAAATGAAAAAATTGCTGCCCAAGAATCCGTACTTTCATTGGAAGAAAGAAATAGATTATTGGATGAAAATATTGAACTGGGTAATACTATTGAAGAACAAACAGAAATTATTGAGGAAATGGATGNAAAAATTGATGAAATGTTAGAGGCTTTACAAAAAGCTGCGAATGTTGGATTAACGTCAATATCTTTAGAGGAATTTCAAAAGATGAAGAGTAGTTTACAAAATACAGAATTAGAATTAGAGGGTGAAAAGTCTGCCGTTATCGCATTAGAAAATGAGAGAAGTAGATTGAGAGATATTATCGAAAAATTAAGAGGTATGTTAGATTTAAGAGATAAAAGAATCCTTGAAGTTGANGATCAGGTTGAGAACTTAATGCGTGGACCAAAGTCTGTAAGTGCCGAGCATGATTATTTAGTAGAGCAAATTGAAGAATTAAAGAGAAGATTAGTAGAACGAAATAGAGAATTTGAGGTTTTAAGAAGAAGAGAGAGGGGNTTGCATAATGATGTATTTGAAAGAGATGAAAGAATACAACAAATGCAATTAACAATGACTGATCTTGAAAGTGGATTACAAGATAGNACTGCTGAATTGAGAGCATTGGAAGGTGTTCANGANCAAACAAGCATTGAATTAGAGGCTGCAAAAAGATCTGAAAGAACACGTGATCTTGTTGGTAAAATGTTTTCTGATAGTTTAAGTTTAACAAAGGATCATGATAAAAGAGTAGAGGAAAAAAATCAACCAATGAAAGAGAGAACGATTGAGTCTCCTTCTCTTGATGATATGGAAATTTTAGCAGAAGGAGGAAAGGTCAACTTAAATATCAATGAAAATAATTTGGAATCATCTGATTTGGAATTGAAAAAGAATCCTAATGCTCCTGGNGGTTCTGCAGTTCCATTAGAAGAGGATGATAGTTGATTGTAATGGAAAATGAGAGATTTTTGGAAAANCTTTCNGAATATGTTGAGAAGGGTATCCTAAAAGTAGAAATTTTTGAAGAGATAAAAGAAAATGTATACCATCAAAATAAAGAAGATATTGTNACTTCTAAAAATGATGGGTTTTCTNCTGAAAGTAAGCCTATTTCATTTTTTAATAAAGATAATGCAATGCGTTTTAGTTTGGGTGTTGCTGCAGGAATTGGTGCCTTACTTGTTCTTTTGGGGTTTGCNTTGNTAACCAGCCTTATCCAAGATTTAACNGGTGATTATGACAATGGTGGGGCCAGAGGAATTGAATTGTATTGGTTNGTTTTTTCGTTATTATCAATTTCTGCACTATTTTCTTCAAAAATCAAATTAGAAGGTCGTGCAGCAGTTTTTCTAGGTGAAGCGCGGTCAATTATTTTTGGTGTATCAAGTATGATTGCAATAACACATTTCATTGAAGAAGTTATTGATTTACCATATGATGAAAGTTTTGGCCCATTNAATNTTTTAGAATGGGGGCCTATTTTGGGTGTGGTTGTTTATTCGATGTGGTTTGCTCGTTTGAACAATGCATGGGTATCTTANAGTTTGGGTTGGATTTTATGGTTTATTCCAATAAATTATGCTTCTCTAAACAATGATACTATTGGAACTTTCTTTAATCTAGTAATTATTATGGGTGTGTTGATTTTTGAAGTTTTAAGAGAATGGTTTGATGAACAAAGAGAAGATGGAAGTTGGATACAATTAATGGGAAATGGATTCTTGGTAGGAATTGTTGCCTGGTTTTTNATGNATGCTTTCGCTGAAGCTTTTGGTATTGAAAGAATGATTAATGAAGATGGATATGAATATAGTATGGATATTGGTAATCCTTTAATGGGTTGTATTTTCATTTTAAGTTGGATAATCTGGATGCAGTATTTTGTTAAAAGTTTTGATCATAAAAAATATAAAAATACCGGAAGGAGTAAAGCTTGGCCATTAATTTTAGGATGTTTGATTTTCTATACTTTTATACCAAATATAACAGGATTTTTAATTGGTGATTGGTTTGGATTTGAAGATGTTGGTATTGGTGAATTTGATATATCGGTCGGTATAATAATTGGTTGTTTGATACATATTATAATGGGTTTACAGATGTTTAATTGGGAGCCNNAAAATGTTGTTGTTAAGCCTTCTTTAACTAATCCCGGAACNTTTATGGGTAGTGTTTTTCTNATTATGGCGTTTTTTACNTTTATNGGTGGGATGATTGATTTGTTNGAAGANTTNGCTGGATACTTATTCCTCCCAATTGGATTATTGGTATTGATTTTTGGAACTAAAAAATTAATTGAAAANGGAGAANTTAATACCCCAAATTCGGTNATTGTTGGAGAACTTAGTGAAGAATGATGTTTAAATTATTTTAATATTAATTTAAAGGATCTTGTATATCTCTATCCCCTAAAGTCCATTTTAATGTCTTAACAACCCCTTCAAGAGCTTTATAATTTCTAGCATGAACTACCCAAGACTTTGATTTAATTCTAACTTCGGACATTTTAGATTTGTGGAAGTTTAATTTTCTTTCCGCTTTATCTAACATTGTTTCAATATCATCCCATGTTCTAGAATANGTGTAGTTNTCNTCNAATAACTCTGCCATTAAAATTTCCTAAGTTCTTTGACTTATGATATTATGTTACAAAAAAAATATACAAAAACTGAAAATATAGATACTATTGTCATAGAGATTAAACAAAGTGATTAATACTGTTAGTGGTGTATAAGTAACATGGATGAGGANGATTTTGTAAAGGCTTGTAATAAGGTTGAGAAAATTTATACTCGTTTGAATAGTTCCACTATTAGAAAAATTTACGCTTACTANAAACAAGCTACTGAAGGAGATGTTTCTGGTAAAAGACCTGGTGTTTTGAAACTTAGAGAACGTATAAAATATGATTCATGGTCATCTATTTCTGGGATGAGTAAAGATGATGCGAGGGTTGCATATGTTGAACTGGTCAAAAATTTACAGTTAGAAGATGAAGAGGTGTCGTGTGATGAGAGAGAAGCGCGCCTTATTGAAAAAAATAATTAATTAATGTGATGAATATGGTTTATTTTAATAAAAATTCTATTGAAAAATTAGATAAAATNTACCGATTAAATTTGATTAATAGTTGTACTGGGTTTAAATCTGCTAATCTCCTTGGAACTATTGATTCTAAAGGTAACAAGAATTTGGCTATATTTAGTTCAATAACTCATTTAGGGAGTGATCCGGCTTTACTTTGTTTTATNTTAAGACCAATNACAGAATTTAGAAATACTTATGATAANATCAAAGAAACTGGTTTTTTTACAGTTAATCATGTAAATGAAGATGATATTGAAGATGCACATCATACTTCTGCAAAGTACTCAAAAGAAATTTCGGAATTTGATAAGACAAATTTAGANGAGGAGTTTATAGGAGNTTTTTTGGCTCCTTATGTTAAAAGTTCTAAAGTAAAATTAGGATGTAAATACATAAATGAATATAATATTAATGAAAATGGTACAATTTTGGTTATTGCTTCTATTGAAGAATTGCATATAGAAGATGGTGTGTTAAAAGAGGATGGTTGGATTAAATTAGATGAGATTGGAACGGTTACAATAAATGGATTAGATGCATATATGAAAACTGAATTTATTGAGAGATTTGACTATGCTAGACCTAAACTTGAAGGGGGGGATTAATTCTGAAATTTAAAATTGTAATTTTAGTTTCTTTATCGATGATACTTTGTGGTAATATTGGATTAATAAACGATGAGGGGGTTGAGCATACCGTTATTGTTGATGGGACAAACCTAAGATTTTCGCCTGATAGTTTGACTATTAATGAAGGTGATAGTGTTCGTTTTTTGTGGGAGGGGGAATTATTACCACATAATTCTGTAGAAGAAAATGGGTTATTTGATTCGGGTGATCCTGAAACAGATGTTGATTATTTGTATACATTTAATTATACACAATCGGGAACTTATGATTTTTTTTGTGAACCTCATGAAGATGTTGGAATGGTAGGGGAAATAACTGTATTAAATATAGAACAAGAAGAGGTTTTGGAACAAAATATTATTGAGATTGATGAAGGAGATAATAATTTTTCATTAATTCCTATTTTTTTATTATTTTTTATAGGTTTCATTTTGTATAAATCGAGGGTTGTTCCGCCTGAAAATATATTAAAATAATTTTTTAAATTAAAAATAAAATTAAAAATGTGTCAAAAAAAGTAACTAGATTAGGTTCCCAATTGGTTTTGTTTATGTTTTAGTAATTAAATAGAAGGATATTCCCATTATTGGTAAACATAAACAAGAAAAAAGTGTAAAAAATCCATCTTTTTTATAATTAATTTCTATTGTCAATTCTGTTGGTTCAAAACCATCTGATAATAATAACATTATTGAATTTTCAAATTGTTCTCCACCACAATTACAAAAATATCCGTATGGACTAGGTCCTTGTGAGTTTGGTTTATCATACAAATATATCCAATTTGTCTGGTGTTCATTGCAATCTCCATTTAGACCATTACCACAATTAACAATTAATCCCCCTGCATTTGTAACATTTCCGTCTTGATTTCTAAACTGTGTTCCAATCTCTATACGAATACGATCAGCATCATCTATTGTTTTGGGTGTTAAATTCATTTCTCGATTATCTGGATCAATAATATTTTTAAGAAATTTTAGATATTGTTCAGAATTTTCTATTTTAATTTCGTATAAATGGGATTCTTCATAGAACCCTGGGCGAGGTACGATTCCGTGGTAATATACATTAAAATTATTAATTTTCCAATCAAGATTGGGAGAGCTTGCAGAATCTATAGTGTTTGGATTATTGGTAAAAATATAAGTTTCATTATATTCATAATTTATACTTTCTTCTATTAAAAAAAAGAGAAGGGGGAAAATAACCAATAAGAAAAAGACAATATAAGATGGTTTTTTTGGTTTTGTAAATATTTCTATCTCGTTTTCGATAGGTGTAATTATTCCAGTATTTACTGACAAATTTTTTAATTTTGTTTCTTTTGTTATTGGTAAGGGTAATGTATCCTCACCTTCATTAGATTTGATTATAATTGATTTTGGTTTTTCTTTGGACATAGTATCGTTTCCATTTAAATTATAAATTCCTTACCAATAGCCTCACAGCTTTTTTCCCAAAGTAATGTTATCGTTTTGAAATTATTGTAACTATTTTCTAATTTGAAGGGTTTCGCTTTTCCCTTCATTGCCATCATTCCCTTACCAGGCCCCCAAAATTGGCCTGATTTGGCTTCAGGTAGGCATATACAACTTAAAATCCCGATAGAGCCATCTTCTTCACTTTGAGATCTTTTCATCATAAATCTCGTCATTTTTTTTGCCATTCCTCCATCTTTAATTGTTGTAACTTGAAGTTGTGTATTTGAAAGGCCTGGATGCGCTACTAATGCTTTTATTTTAGAACCTTTTTTCATAAGTTTTTCATGAAGTGCTGCTGTAAATGCGGCATTAGCAAGTTTTGTTTGACCGTATCTTTTCCACCTGGCACCACCAAATATCATACTTTTACCATTACCTCCTAAATTTCCTCCATTTTTTTCAAGATATTCTTTTCGTAATTTTTTGACTGTAAGTCTGGCAACACTAGAATGATTAACAATACGAGATTCTCCTTTTTCTTCCGCTGTTTTTTCTAATAATTTAAATAAATCACAAACTAAAAGAAAATGAGAAAGGTGGTTTGTCTGCATTTGGATATCGAAACCGTCTTCAGTTGCAATGTCAGTTAAAGCCATTACTCCTGCATTATTACAAATAACATCTATTCCTTCTGGGCATTTTTCAATTATTTTTTCGATGGCTTTACGAACAGATGAAAAAGATTGTAAATCACAATCAATTGTATATACTTCTTTTTTGGGTGATTTTTCTATAATTTTACTTTGGGCGGTTTTCGATCTTTCGGATGGTCGATTTAACATTATTAATTTCGCTCCAAGTTCTGCGACAGTTTGAGCGGCAACAAAACCTGTTCCTGTGGTTGTACCTGTAATTAGAATTGTTTTGTTTTCCATAGATGGTAATTTTTTTTTTAAAATTATGAAAATTTTTAGATTTTATTGTTGGTTTTTTATAACTCATAGTAATTCCGCTTTTTATTTTTTAATTTCATCAATTAATGTTTTTAATTTTATTTTAAGTTGATTATAATCTTCAAAAGATTCTGTTAGATTTCCAGTAACTATCCAATCAGCACCAGCCAAACAAGCTTTTTTTGCTTGATCTGGAGTTTTAATCCCGCCCCCAACAAAAATTAGACCTTTAAATTCTTTTTTCGATGATGAAATTATTTCTTCTGATATTGGTTTATTTGATCCGCTTCCGGCTTCTAGATATAATATTTTAAAATCAAAAAATTTGGCCAATCGAGAATATGCGATTGATGTTTCTATGTCAGTTGATTTTATTAAATCTGCATTTCCGACCTCTCCTACTTTCATTCCGGGTTCAAATATTAAATAAGCTGTAGAAATTGTTTCAATATTATTTTCAAAGATATATTTTGTTGCTTTTAATTGTTCTCTAATTAAATATTTAGTAGAGTTGCTATTCAATAAAGTCATGAATAATAAAGCATCGGCACTTTTACTCAATGTACTAGAAGCATTTGGAAACAGTATTACTGGTACAATTGATGTTTGATCTTCAAAGATTCCATTTTGTGTTGCAGCCCATTGTTGAAGTTCCATAGTCTCTTGAATAATTTCAACTGTTTTTTCAACTGATGTTTTATCTGTGGTTGATCCTCCAACTAATATCAAATCTGTACCAGATTCAATTGCTATTTGAACTATTTTTGAGGCTTCTTCTGGTGTTTGTTTTTCAGGATCTATTAAGGTTGCATGACTTGGTTTTTTTTGATTTTTTAAAAATTCAAATACACTATTATATTCATCCAAAATTATAATATCGCCTCCATTATTTAGTCGCTTTATTTGCTAAGAAAAATCCCCTGTCTATTGTATTATTTGCTAAAATAAGTTCAGACTTAGGAGGATATGTGGATTTCATAATTTCTATAGCTTTAAATTTAATATTTTCAATTTTATCTTTACACACCCAAGTTTCATTTAATCCATCTTTTTTATTAATTGAAATATGTTTTTCTTCATTTTTAAATTCATTATTATTGGTAGATAAATAACCATACCATTTTACAGAATTAGAATAGTTAAAGCTAATTATTTTATTTTTGGTATTCATAAAGTCAGTATAATCTGCAGGAAATCCGCTACTCTTCTTTTTATTTCCAGCACAATTAATTACAGTTATATTTTCAATTTTAAAAAATTCATTTAATTCTTTATCTGTAATTTTTGATTTTAAATTAATATTACATCCTTTTTTTGTTAATGATATTAAAATTGATTTTTCTAACCATTCTCTTCTAAAAGAAATAATGTTTTCTTCAAGATTTTCTAAGGTTAATTTTTGCATTTTAATTTTATTAAATATAAATTCGGTATTCTTAGAATAAATAGCAATTCCTGGAGATCTAGTAGGTGATCCAATTTCTTGTCTTGCTTCATAAATTGTTATATCAGAAGCTTTAATATTATTTTCAATTAATTTAACTGCACAAGAAAGTCCGGTTAATCCTCCACCGATTATAATAATTTCATTCATTATTAACTACCTTTAATTCTAATGCAAATACCGGACAAGAAGGAATACATAATTTACAATGAGTACAATTTTCTTCGTCCACTACTGCTATCTGATTTTCAAGGTCTAGAACAGAAACAGGGCAAAGTCCTATACAGGCTCCACATCCATAACATAAATCTTCTATTACGTTAAAAATATGACCTTTTAATCTCGCCATCAGTAGGTTCCAAATGTTTTTACTTTAGAAATTATACCCTTACCCCTTTATTTCTAGTGGAAATGATGTTGATCTTGAACAATGCAAATCATCATATCATTTCCAATGCAAATTACCTCAATCATTGATTTCGCGAGAACTAAATAGACTTTATCTTAAAATCCATAATTTATCAATACACATTAATTCCAATGGAAATAAGGGGGTAGGCCCATATGTTGAATAGTACTAATCCTTTCACCATGGAATAATGGTAATGTATAATCCGACAAGAACAACTAGTTATCCTTCAGATCCAGTAAATAATGGTTTAAGATATCATTTTCTAGGAGGGGGCGAAGAAGTTGGGAATATAGGATGTGTAATTGAAGATAAGACAGGAACAAAACTACTCTTCGATTATGGATTATCTCCTTCAAAACCACCAAAGTATCCTGCAGCAGCCCCAAAAGTATCTGATACAATAGTTACACATGCACATATAGATCACATCGGTATGGTACCTTGGTTAAATTCTTCATTTAATACTAAATTGCATGCAACAGGATTTACTGCAGATATTTCCAAATTAATGTGGAATGATTGTTATAAAGTTAGTAAAATCGAAGGATATCCACTAGCTTGGGATAAAATAAATGCAGAAGAGTCACAATCTGCATGGAATAGACATGAATATAATTCAATTAATGAATTAAATGATTGGAGTTGGTGTTTAAGAAGAGCAGGTCATATACCTGGAGCAGCAATGATAGATATTCAAACACCAGAAAAAAAAGTCCTAATTACAGGAGATTTTGATACTAGAAATTCAAGATTAGTTGAGGGAGCAACTCCTCAAAAATGTGATGTTTTATTTATGGAAGGAACTTATGGTGGAAAAGATCATCCAAATAGACAAGAAGAAGAAAAAAGATTTCTTAGATCTGTAGAAAAGGTTGTTGAAAATAAAGGAACAGTCCTAATTCCATCCTTCGCTATGGGCAGGAGTCAGGATATTTTGATGATATTACAAGATTCTGATTTCGATCTAAATATTCACTATGATGGAATGGGAAAAACCATCACTAAAACAATGCTTGAACATCCAGAAATGATTCTTAATCCATCCGCATTAAAATTAGCATTTGGAAATTCGAAAAAAGTTTCTAGCAAATCGGATCGTAAAAAAGCTCTAGAAGCCGATGTAATTGTTACTACTAGTGGTATGTTAGAAGGAGGACCTGCAATATGGTACCTTAATAGATTAAGAATGGATAGAAGAAATTCGGTATTTATTACAGGATATCAAGCTGAAGGAACTGGAGGTAGAATGTTACTGGAAAAAAGTAGATTACCTATTTATGGTAATATAACTCAAATAGATTTAGAAACAAAAAGGTTTGATTTTTCAACACATGCAGGACATAAAGAATTAGTTGACTTTGCTAAAAAAACTCAGGCAGAAAATGTAATATTATACCATACAGATAATCAAACAGCCAGACCTCAACTTTCAAAATCTTTAGAAGATTTAGGAATTAATGTACATAGTCCTATGAATAGAAAAAGTTACATTATTGAATAAAAAACTACACATCAGATTTACATTGATATAAATCAACATTAAAAGGATCATTGTATATTTCAATTTCATTTACAGGAACCCCATTCGACCAAAATCCCATACTTGTTAGTTCCTCACCATCTTGGAAAAAATATTTCCCAGAAACATTAACAAGCTCTAAATTATTATTAGCAATACCAAATAAATAACTTGCTTGAGCATCTATTCTCTTATAATAAGAAAAATCTGCTAAAACATCCCTTATAGTTGTAGCTTGTATATAATGGGAAGCAATTAATTTAGGAAAACCCACCCTATCAGAATATATTTTAAGATATTTTACACGACTTTCATTTAAATCCCCAAATCCATCTCTTGTTTTTATTCTATTAAATTCCCAAACCCCAATACATCTTTCTACAACATTATCATCTTCATATTCAACAACATTTACTATTGTATGTTCAGGTAATAAACTCATATTTCCTCTAAAAGGTTCATAACTTGAATATACCCACGGTGCCTCTAAATTAATTATAAACGAATCATTACCCCACCCCTTACTAATCGATTCTGTAATGACATACATAGAAACTCCAGCTCCCATACTATGTCCACCGACCCAAAGATTAGAAGGGTTGAAACTTTCAAAATTATTTTCCAAATAGTCTATACCCAATTGAACACCATCCCAGGCCATCGAATATCTCCACTCATGTTGTGGATGATTACTCCCCCCTTCAGAATAAATTAACATTTCAGGATCATATTTTGAAACATCATAATTTGATGTATATTGTGGGAATATAACTGCAACCCCACGAGAAGCAATTGTTGCTAAAGAATCTGTATAAACCCACTCTTCTTCACCTTCATATCCATGAATATAAATCGCAAGCGGCATATTTTGAGGGACAGGATCAGGAACATAAATATGAACATTCCAATCATATTCTTTCGACCAATCGGTCATATTTTCAAAAATAAAATCTGAAGGATTAATTTTTAATTTCATTTTTTGTACTGCATAATCCCCACCGTTCCCAAAAACATTATTTTTTGTTTCTGGGGGTTCCGGTAAAAAACCAGCTACTGAAGAGAAATTAGGTAATATTAATACTAGAATAATTAAAAAATAAATACAATTAGAAAATTTCAATAAAATATTTTTTCTTTCGTTAAAAATATTCTGCATTAAACTAGAAATTACCAATCCACAACCGATAAAAAATGGCACAGTCACCAAAGCACCAAAGAAAAACCACTCATTTAACAATAAGAAAATTATTGAAAAACACAAAAAAATATTTGAAAGAATAGATCCCAAAAAAATAATGTAATTTTTTATTATACTATCATTGATTTTTCTAGAATAATAGAATAAAATTATTGAAAATAAAATAGTAAATATAATCATTAATTGATACATTCCTCCCCTAATAAATTTTGCAAAAATAACCATATCTTGAGCAATCCAAAATAATGATGTATAAATTGTAGAACTATCTCCACCACTACCATTAATACCTTTTAAAATTAAAATTAATATAACAATTAAAAATCCAAATATTTGTCCAAATAAAATTGGAAAATTTTGAATTTTAAAACTCATTATTATCTTTCCAATAGTTTAATTTAAAATAGTTTTGTGTTTAAAATTATGATGAACCTTTTGGGTGTATAAACCTTTTAAAAATAAATCTTGAAAATACCATAGAGAATAATAAAAATATCACAGAATATAATTTTGGCATATTTTCATTAGTAAACAACAACCAAGTAACAAACAATATGCCAGCACCATAAAAAGCTCTAAATATTGAAAAAATTAGAAAAGAATGTAAAATAGGATTTTCCAAAATAATTTTTTTTATTCTTAAAAAAAAACTCAAACTACAACCTCTAAGCAGTCGTATAATTATCTATTTTAAAAAATTAAACACCAAAATTTACATTTTTGATTGATTAAATACAGAATTTGTATGTATTAAAATCCAAATAACATTAATTATCGTAGCAGGCGCCAATATAAACAAGAAAGCGATCAACGAACTATTAACAGTTATTGCAACTACAGTGATAAAAGTCAGCAACAACAATGTAAATAGGGTATTATTCAGGAAATTTTGCTTCTTCAAATGGTTTGAGATTATTGCTTGTTCCATAACCTTCCCATCTCCCTACACTATATTAACTAGTGTTTTCGCGCAAAAACGCGAGGTTTTAAACACTCCTTTATATATGATATGCAAATCGAGCAGTTTGATGAATATGATGAAAAATGGGAATATTAGAATGAAAATTTTAACCATTACTAGCCTTCTATACTTAGTAACTCTAAGTGTTGTAAGTGCTGAAGGAACAATCGACCCAACAGATAATGTTGCAATGACTTTTTGGATTGCAACAGCATTGATGCTTGCATCAACGGTGTTTTTCATATTGGAAAGACAAAACGTATCTGATAAGTGGAAAACATCAATGACAGTTGCAGCCCTTGTAACTGGTGTTGCTTGGTACCACTACACATACATGAGAGATCACTGGGTTGGTACTGGTGACAGTCCTCTAGTATTGAGATATGTAGATTGGTTAATTACTGTACCACTTCAAGTATCTGAATTTTACTTGATTTTAGCAGCTGTAGGTGTAGCTTCAGCAGCACTATTCTTTAGATTGTTTGGAGCATCAATCATTATGCTTGTATCTGGATTTATCGGAGAATCAGGAATAATCGGCGGTAATGCATGGATGTGGTTTGTAATTGGAATGGTTGCATGGATTTACATAATTTATGAAATCTGGGCTGGAGATGCTAAAAACAAAGTATCAGAAACAAGCGAAGGAACACAATTTGCTTTCAAAGCAATGGCATTTATCCTAACTGTTGGTTGGGCCATTTACCCAATTGGATATGTTATGGGACAAAATGCTGACTTCGGTGGTGCTGATGGACTAAACATCCTTTACAACTTGGCAGATGCAGTTAACAAAACAGCATTCGGTTTGATGGTTTGGTATGCAGCAACAATGGATACTAAAGCAGAAAAAGCAGCAGCTGCAGAAAACTAATCTTAATTGATAGTTCATACAGAAAGCAATATCCTGCGGGGTATCGTTTTTCATTTCGTAGTAGTGGGGAGGTGGAACTTCTTCACCATCTTCCCACTATTACACTTTGATTTAATTTAAAAACTATTTTTTACAAGTCCCTAAATAGCAATCCTTCAACAATGGGATCTAAAATAAACTCTATAATCAATAACAAAATTATAAACGGAACCCAAAACCACAATATAATTTTAAAAATTTTTAAAATTCCAAAGAATATACTCCTGTCTTCCTCTTCTTCTTCAAGATTTAAGGAATAAAAAAACACTCCACTCTTCTTTTTATATTTGGAGTCATCTAAATTAATTTTTTTGGGCAAACTTCCGATATGTACACTCTTCGGCACCCCCCCTTCTTCATCTAAATTTCCCATTATCCCAATTTATTACAACACTAAGTATTTTATAAAAATAATTCAAATTTATATTAATTGATATTTATTAATAGTACACAATAAAATCTAATATAACAATCATGTGAGGTTGTTTGATACCATGGCAATGAAGCGTAGGAAAAAGACTCGCGTAAAAAAAGGGAGAAGGCCACAACCACTTCCAGGTATGCCTATGCCTCCACCAATGCCACAAAAACAAAAAAAGGTTAAAAAGAAAAAATTTAGATTTAAGAAAAAAATAAAATTAAGTTTAAAATCATCTTCAATAACAGAATCCGAAGAAGGCTATAATGCATCTGCAGGATGGACATCAAGTAGCAATACATCAGTATTGGAGGTTGAAGAACAAGTCAATAAAGAGCCAGAATTTATTAAACACCAATGTGGATTGTGTGGCGCTGTTATGCAGGTTCCAAAACCCAAAAGGGCGAAGTACTCAATAATCTGTCCACATTGTGAACACGAAGAAAAATTTGGTTAAAAATAAAATTTTTATTATAATTTACCTTTAAGATAATCTTCACCATACCATTGCCATTGTTCCATTGTCCAATTTGGAGGCAATCCTTCCTTTGGTAGCGGAGGTCCTTGTGTTATTTTTTCCTCAATTTTACTTTTACGATTGTAAAATAAACCAGTTGCTAAAATTATTGTAAAAATTAATACAATTATTATTGACATATTAACCATATTATTTGAGAAGTAATTCACAGATTTTTTTGAATCATTAGGATAAGCATCTAAATTATCACCAACACCATCTCCATCCGAATCTTTTGTTTCTGTCCCGTCTAATGGAAAAGAATCTAATTGATCATCAAGACCATCTCCATCAGAATCTAAACATCCATATCTTTCTATTGTCGAAGTGCCAAATATTTGGGGACACGAGTCAGGAAAATTACCGTTTTGCATATCACCATAAGAGTCACCATCAATATCTGTCCATTGAGTATAATCAAGTATGAACGCATCTACATCATCAGACCACCCATCCCCATCACTATCCAAACAACCAAATTTATTAACAGTTGAATTCCCAAATATTTCTGGACATGAATCAGCTTTACTCCCTTCTAAATTATCACCAAAACCATCTCCATCAGAATCTTCCCATTGACTTGAATCAAGCGGAAAAGCATCAGCCCCGAGGTTTAAACCCCAAGAAGAATCGACATCCGAATAACCATCACTATCAGAATCTAAACATCCAAAACGATCTTCAGTTGAACTTCCAATAACTGTTGGACAATAATCACCATCTGTACCATATAATTCATCACCAAAACCATCCCCATCAGTATCATTCCATTGAGTTGTATCAACTGGAAATGAATCAATCTTATCTGAAAAACCATCAGAATCAGAATCAAGACAACCAATTAATAATTCTGTGCTTAAACCATTCTCAAGTGGGCAGTCATCATCAGAATCATAGTACCCATCATTGTCATCATCTAAATCTTCTGTAATATCTTCACAACCATCTCCATCGTTATCAGTTTGTGCATTTGACATAAATTCTAGTGAAGATGTGGGACATAAATCAAATGATATTGAAGAGATATTACAATTTCCATCATAGTTATTTTCATCACAAATCCCATCTCCATCATCATCTAAATCTTCTGTATTATCAAGACAACCATCCCCATCAAAATCTGTATAAATCCATGAAGACCATCCAGTATCTCCCAATGGACAACTATCATTTTCATCTAAAATAGAATCATCGTCATCATCTAAATCTTCTGTATTATCAATACAACCATCAGAATCATGATCCATATCTCTCTCAGAAACCCATTTCTTTTCCCCTCTTGGACAATTATCATTTTCATCTAAAATAGAATCATCATCATCATCATTATCACAAGCATCTCCAAGATTGTCACCATCATAATCTTCCTGACTAGGGTTTGATACATACACACAATTATCTACTTCATCCATAACTTCGTCTTCATCAATATCGAAATAAGGATCTATACGTATAACCTGGTCTCTACCATTATCTACATAGTAAAGAAAACCATCTGGACCAACTTCTATTCCCATAATTTTTTGAGCACTCGTTTGTATATTATCTAAAAATGTACCACCTTTACCGTCTTCAAAAAGATCATATGCATTAATTTGACCATTCCCATATTCTGAAACAAATAAAGTATTATTTTCCAGAGCAATACCAGATGGACGACTTAGTCCTGTGTCTAATATACCCCATTCTACATCTGTAATTCGCATGTATTCAGCTAAAGGCTCTAATCGAGATTGCTCATTATAAATATCCTCTGAGGTTGTAGTAGTATCATCAGTATTGATCCATAAAACTCTATTTGCACCAGTATCCGAAATATAGAGAATTCCGGTATTCTTATCAAGAATCATATGTCCAGGCACTCCACCAAAACGACTCAACTCAATTTCAGAATATCTATGCACTATACCATCCGAGTGATCATGTTCTCCAGTATCATGATCCTCTTGAAAATCATAACGTACTAATTCATTATAAAAACCATCATTATACCAGTAGACATTATCATAATCATGTGCAATTCCCATACCCAATGGAGATTCATGCAACATATCTATATGGCTTCCAAGAAGACCATTTTCACCATTTTGATTTTCTACTGCAAAATGACTTAATGAAGAAGGCCAAAGAGCAGGCCCCATGAAATCATTTGGATCACCCATACCATTGTAGGTATTTCTTGACTCTTGGGCAGTTCCAAACTGATAGTCAAACTCATCATTATAAGCTCCAAAAGCTATTGCACTCACTTCTTCCATGAAATGATTTCTATATGCATCTAAACGCTCTTCACTAGTTTGACTTGAAGTACCAGTTTCATGAATAATAACCATACTATCATCAGCACGATTCACAATCCACAATTCATCACTACGATTAATACCTGGATGAAATTCAAGATCTCTTGGTTCATCTAAACCATCTGTACTAGAAGCAATTATTACCTCATCAAAACCCGTCCCAAATTGTTGTACGATTTTCACTTCTTCAGATGCTTGTACTACTGGTATTAATGAAAATAATAAAATTCCAAAAATTAAGATGGTGTAATGTTTCACTCCCATATTCATCAAGCACTTTGAAAGTCTTTTTCATACCTTCCTATTCTTGTATTTTAGAATAAAATCAAATTGTAAGTTTAGAAAAAAACATTCATGGTATTAAACATTCTTTCATATACTAAACAAGATTAAATTATTTTGGTCAGAATGAATAATATCATATATATTCTTAGTGGGATTTTGATTTTATTATCATTACAATTGATAATTAGAACGGTAAAAAGACAAAAGAAAAAGCCAGTTAATATTTGGGAAGATCCAATTCCTCCACAAAATGAGAATTGGCAGGGAACATTATCTACAATACAACCCAAAGTAGCTCCTGCACCCCATATGTTTCGCCAAAGATAAGAATTTTAATTTCAATAAAATCTAAATTAAATTAATAATAATTTCAAATATTCTTTTCATTGATGCCACTACTAAGACAAAAATTAATAGTAATTTTACAATATTTTCGTTTGATTTAGATCCAAATTTAGAACCCAAAAAACCCCCTATTAATACAGAAATAACAAATGGTAATAGAATTTTCAATTCTATATTTAATTGATTAGAGATGCCTGTTCCAAATAACCCTGCAATTGAATTAACCCAAATGAATAAAGCAGAGGTCGCAGCAACTGTTTTTGGATTTGCCCACTTTTTGAGTAGGATTATTGGCGAAAGAAAAATACCTCCTCCAACACCAATAACCCCACTAAAAAACCCAATTCCCGCGCCAGTAGATATAGAAATTTTCAAATTAGGAATAGAACTTTTTATTTCTAAATCTTTTTTTGTTTGATATAATTTATATGCTGCCCAAATCAATGTAATCGAAAGTAAAGAATCATAAATTACACCATCTATTCTTAAGAATCCACCAATTATTGCAAATGGGATACTGCCAATAATAAATGGAAAAGTTAATTTTTTGTTAAAATAACCCTCTAAATAATAATGATAAAATGCAATAGCGGCAACTACTAGATTTAAGCACCAAGCATATTGCTTTAACCAACTACTTTCCATACTTCCATACAAACTTAAAGATAAAATGGCTAAATATCCAGAAGCTCCTCCATGACCAACACTTGAATATAGAATTGACATTACAAATAATCCAAAACAGACCAAGAGAAGCTCTATCTCCACATCCTCTCGATTTAATTTTAATTAATCAATATTATTAAAATAAACTTTAACGATAGATTATGCCCCATCCTTCGATTTCAAATTATTTCATTTCCTTAGACGAAGCTAAAAAATTATCAAAATCCATTAAAATACCCATAAAAGAAGAAAAAGTCAAAATTGAAGATTCATACAATAGAATATTATCTCAAGACATCTTTAGTATGGTCAATGATCCACCATTTGATAATTCGAGTATGGATGGATATGCTGTAATTTATTCTGATACTATCAATGCCACTGAAGAAAATCCAGTTGAACTAGAAATTATAGATTTTATTTCAGCAGGGATAGTTTCGGATAAAGAAATCAAATCCGGATATGCTTCAAAAATTATGACAGGAGCCCCAATTCCCAAAGGAGCCGACTCAATAATAATGATCGAAAAAACAAAATCAAGTAATGGAAAAGTACTTTTATTCTGCCCCAGCTTTCCAAATTATATCCGATTAAAAGGAGAAAATCTAACAAAAAATGAATTAATTTTAGAAAAGGGGACATTTTTAACCCCTCACGAAATTGGCCTATTGGCCACTTCAGGCCATCATATTATTTCAGTAGTTAAAAAATTAAAAATTACAATTATTTCTACAGGGGATGAATTAATTAGCCCGGGAATGGAAATTTCCACCGGGCAAATCTATGAATCCAACAGTTATGTTTTAGAAGGACTAATCAAACAAATAGGACATATTCCCCTTAGAAAAAAATCAATCCCAGATTCTATTGAAAAATTAAGAGAAGAATTAGATCAAGCTTCATTGAATTCAGATTTGATAATTACCTCTGGAGGAGTATCGATGGGTGATTTAGATTTAGTTAGAAAAATAATGGAAACTGAAGGTAATATTTTATTTTGGAGAATTAAAATTAAACCAGGCTCCCCCCCATTATTTGGTTTTTGGAAAGATATACCATTATTCGGATTACCCGGGAATCCTGTAAGTTCTTCTGTAGTATTTCAAATGTTAATCGATCCATGGATAAAAAGTATAACAAATGCAAAAGGCCCAAATAAGAAAATAATTAAGGCAAAATTAACTGAAAAAATTAAGATAAAGAAAGATTTTTTAGTATTTGTAAGAGTAATTGTTGAAAATAACGGTAAAGAAATGATTGCATATACTAAAACACATCAAGGGTCTGGAAATTTACGGAGTTTAAGCGTCAGTAATGGTCTTGCTATAATTTATCCCGATTCAAAATATGATATTGGTTCTACAGTAGATATTTACCTCATTTGAATTTTTAGGCGTGACTAAACATTATATATGTGAGGCCAACCAGATAAGTTTAGGCGTACCTAAAAAGGTGAAAAAATGAAAATTGAAAAAAGCATATTAATGATAATTTTAATCGTGTGTTCTGTTTTTGCAGGATGTACAGGAACAACGGACGAGACAACAGATACAACAGATACAACAGTTACAGATGGTAGCGATACTACAGATACAACTAACACAACTGATACTGTAACGGAACTACCTCAATTAAAAATTGCATATTCAGTACAAGATGATTATGAAAATATTGATGAAAATCCACAACGTTTAGCAGATTATCTTGGAACTAAATTAAACATGGATGTATCATTATATCCAATAGATTCCGATGGAGCAGCATTGGAAGCTTTAAGATTTGGAAATGCACATTTAGCATTTTTAGACGGAGGTAGTGCATGGGTCGGTTGGCAACAATATGATCTTGAAGTTATGGCAGCAGATGAAAAATCAGATGGCCGTACTCATTACAGTGCACATGCATGGGTAAAAGCAGATAGTGAAATGGCCGCAGCACATCTAGATGATGATCCAATTACTGATCCATTCTCATTACTTGAGGGCAAAACATCATGTCATACAGGCTGGTTAAAATCTGCAGGTATGTTAATGCCGATGGGATATTTGATCGGTCATGGCTACGCTAATGTGGTTGGTGACGCAAATGATATTGAAACATTAAGAAACACAGTACTCAATTACTTTAATGATGATGCTTCAATTCCTGAATCTGGAACACCATATTATGGATATGGTGGAGCATTAAAATGCCTATCAGATGGAACTGGTGATGTAGCATTTGCAAAAGATAGCACAGTAACTTCTTATTGTGATAATGAAGATTCTACAGAGAACGAAGATTGGTGTTTAGCAATAGATCAATACGTTGCACTACCAGAATTCGGTAAATCTCCAAGCCACCCAGTAATGTACAATCCTCAATTTATGGATGAAGAATTAGTAAATAAAGTTACTACAGCCTTAGTTGAAATGAAAAATGAAGCGGATGGAGAAGCAATACTATCAGATGTTCTAAGTACTACAGCAATTGTAGAAACAGATACAGAAACACACCTAGGAAGTTATTCTGCAGTATTATCTTCAATACCTGGAATTTCAGCATACTATAATGACAAATATACAATCAATGATTTAATGACGCCGACAATTGATAATGTACGTATTGCGTATGAGGTTAAGGATGATTACGAGAATCCCGATGAAAACCCACAAATTTTAGCGGACTATTTAGCAGAAAAATTAGGAGTAGATGTCACATTATACCCAGTTACTTCTGAGGGCGCAATGATTGAAGCGTTAAGATTTGGAAATGCAGACATTGGATTTATGGATGGGGGAGCAGCTTGGATTGGTTGGAAATACTATGGATTGGCTACAATGGCAGCGGATCAAAAATCAGATGGTAGGACACATTATGAAGCTCATGCATGGGTAAAAGCAGATAGTGAAATGGCCGCAGCACATCTAGATGATGATCCAACAACAGATCCTTTCGCACTACTAGAAGGAAAAACTTCCTGCCATACAGGCTGGTTAAAATCTGCAGGTATGTTGTTACCAATGGGTTATTTGATTGGTAATGGGTACGCACCAGTAATTGGAGATGCGAATGATATAGAATCATTAAGAAATACTATTCTTAATTATTTCAGTGATGATGCTTCAATTCCTGAATCTGGAACACCATATTATGGATATGGTGGAGCATTAAAATGTCTATCAGATGGAACTGGCGATGTTGCATTTGCAAAAGATAGTACAGTAGCTTCTTATTGTGACAATGAAGATTCAACAGAGAACGAAGATTGGTGTTTAGAGATGGATCAATATATTCCATTACCTGCATTTGGTAAGGCTCCAAGTCACCCAGTAATGTATAATCCAGAAACTCTTGATTTACAAACAAGAACAGCGATTCTTAATGCCTTACTTTCAATGAATAATGAAATGTATGTTGAAAACTACACAGTAATGGGCAATTCGTATACAGGGTGCTATGATATCTCTGTACACGAAGTTGATTCAGAATCACCTAAGAATACTTGTGGAGATGAAATTTTGTTAAATGTATTAAACACACCGGGAATAGTACTAGCAACATCTCAACAACATCTCGGAAGTTATTCAGACTTGATATCAAATATCCCAGGAATTTCTACTTACTTTGAAAACAAGTATGAAATAATATCTAGTTAGAAGAAGGGTTAGGGGGATTTTCAATTCAGAATACGAAAGGAAAAATTCCCCTTGTCCAACTTCATGAATTAGTGGTGGGGTATAACACCAAAGAACCACTTATTAATATAGATGAATTTCAGATATTTTCAGGTGAAGTTGTAGTACTTACTGGAGTATCGGGGATAGGTAAAACAACCTTGTTAAAAACAATCGCAGGCTTAGTCAAACCCATTAATGGAACAGTAAACGTTTGTGATAGAAAGCTACCGTCTAAACCCAAAAGGGGAGAGATCGGGTATATCCCTCAAAGTCTGGGATTAGTTAGACATGCTAGTGTGATACATAATGTAATGATAGGTGCTAATGCAGGAATGAAAAAATTTTGGAACCCTATTCCTTCATTATTAGCCAAAGATGTGGCAGACAAGGCGATATCAGCCATGGATTTAACAAGCCATCAATATCGCTTAATTAGAAAATTATCAGGGGGCCAACAAAGAAGAGTTGCTACCGCACGAACACTTGCTCAAAGACCAAGATTAATTCTAGCGGACGAATTCTTAAGTGAATTAGATGATAATACAAAAGAGAAAGTACTTTCTGAAGTATTGAAGTATGTTCAAGAAGAAAATGCTGCTTTAGTTGTGATAGAACACGATATTAAGAGAGCAAGAGAAATGGGAGATAGAATATTTTTAATTAAGGAAAGAAAACTTATTGAAATAGATAAAAATTCAATTTCGGAGGAAGAATGATGCCTATTTTTCAAAATTATTATTTTAAAATGAGTAAATTAATTTTATTTTTTATTTTAATAACAATATTAACGTTAACAACATTTAGTAATTTAGTAGACGGGGATTGGGGATCATTAGAAAACAGTCTTGCAAATTTGTCTACCTTTTTTTATGAATCATTATGGCCACCAAATTGGAAAGTAATTGAGCCCCAAGCATATCCTGTTTGTACTGAGATTCCTTTGTTAGATTTTAGATGTTCTACAGCCTGGATTGGAATGACAGAAACAATAAAAATTGCCTTTGTATCAACGATATTTGGAATGATTTTATCTATGCCAATTTCATTATTGGCAGCAAGAAATTTAAATCCGATTTGGATTTCATATCCGGCCAGAATTATTCTTGCGGCGTTTAGATCTTTACCTAGTATAATTTGGGCAATTTTATTTGTAATTTTAATTGGATTTGGACCTGTAGCAGGAACTCTCGCTATGACATTTTATACAGTGGGATATCTAGGAAAATTGCAATATGAATCAATTGAGGGAATCTCGAGAGAACCATTGGATGCTGCAGATGTAATGGGGCTAAATAAAATTGAAAAGGCATATACAGTTGTAATTCCAGAATCAGCAAACAATTTAATTTCTCAATTAATTTTTATGTTTGAATATAATGTTAGACATGGTACTGTAATCGGTATTGTTGGAGCAGGTGGAATTGGATACTACATCAATTTATATTTGAAATTTTTACAATATGATAAAGTCATTGCATATCTAATAATTATATTCATAACTGTAGTAATTATTGATTTAATATCTATTTATGCAAGGTCATTTTTCACTGAAAAAGAAAATCTGAAACGGCCAACTTGGAAAGAAATCTTCATTCCAGAATTTTTGTTTTCAAAATATAAAAAAGAATAATAAGTATATTGTGTGAAAATTACTTATGGAAATAAATTATGAAACTCTAATCGCAGGAATCGGTTGTTTAACATATCTAGTTACTTGCCTAATTCGTGGTGCTTTTTGGAAACAAAATTGGACCAATAAAGGGGGCCAATGGGTGTCTCGTGAAGATGGACCGATTTTTTACATTATAATGATATTATTATTTGGAGCATTAGGCCCTTTTTTAATTTTAGAAGGGTTGAATATTATATGATAGTGGCTTCATATAAGTAGAAAAAACCACTTCCAATAATACCTAACATTACTCCCCTTTGAATCCATTCTACTTTGAGATTTTTTAACCAACGTTTACCAATATTAACACCAAGTAAGGCCGAAATAACCAAAATACAAGTTAATGTTAAGTGTTGTAGGATTTCTTCATGACGATAAACAAAATACACAGGAATTCTTGACAGATCTACACATAATGCAAGGATACTTGCAGTTGCAGCATAAGCCATCTTGTCAGGCAATCTCCGAGTAAGGAACATAGCACGAAGAGCGCCTTGGTGTCCTGAAAGGCCTCCCATAAATCCTGAACCAAACCCACCAACCCTGTCATTAGCTTCTGGAATTTTATAACCAGTCCATTTTTCACTCATAGTAAGTAATGGTAGTATGATAAGAAAAATACCAATAATAGCTAATAGGGGCGCATCGGGAACTTGATTTTGTAAAAGAGCACCTAAAATAGCACCAATAACAAGCCAAATCCCATATTTACGAACAGCATCAAAATCTACATACTTTTTGAGAACTACATACTTACTTCCATTATGCGCTCCATGAACGATAGCAACGATTGCTACTGCTTCATGCGGCCCCACTACTAATAGAACCAAAGGAGTCAATATTGTTGACAGGCCAAAGCCAGCGGGAACAGTTAATATTGCCGCTAGAAATGCCCCAATAGATATGAATACAAAATCATCCATTATTCCAGATCCAAGTATTATTAGTTGTAAACAATTGGTAAGAAGGCATTTGCAGCAGCCTCACAAGCATTTGCAACATCATCCATTCGTTGTAAGACACGATACATATGCATTGCAGCCAATGGGTGATCCTCTCCATTACTAAACACAAATGCCGCAGCAGTAGCTTCAGAAATATCAGCCTCATGCTCTTTTAAGTTAACTTTTCTAATCATCTCCAGGAGTTCATTTTTTCCAGATTTGGTATAACCAGATAAGGTAATATCTCTAAGGATTTCAACAGTATCTTCGTATGCAGCAACGGTTTCAGCCACAGATAAAGCCATCTTCTTAAGCAAATCTCTGGCTTCATCATTTTCATATAACTCTCTAAAGGAAAGCTGTTCCGCAACATTTTGTGCATAATCAGCAATCCTATCTTGACGTGTAAGCATATGTAAGAAAGCCTCACTACCAATGAGTAGTTTCCATTCACGACTACCTACTTTTTCACGTAAGGCCGACTTTAAATTATCAGCGGCTAATTCTGCTTCAATAGTGGCTTTAATTTCTGCCGTAGCATCCTTTCCAGATGCTGCCCTATTGACTGCTTCTAACATATGATTAACAGTAACTTCAACCGCTTCTGCGTGTTTGTGAAACAACTCAAAGACAGTTGGTGAGATTTGAGTTTTTGACTCAACACCCCCAACATCAGCTAAGGCATCTTCCACATATATTTCATCATCTTTTGTTTTCCACAATACATAAATTACTGCAACGAAAGCAAGAGGAATAATTAAACTAATTCTTGATGGATTTGAACCACTGGCAATGTATATGGCAACCGCTCCAAAAGCAGCGGCGGGTAAACTAGCGACCCAAGAAGCAGCAATCTTCCCAAATACACGGAAATCAACCGCTTTAGCTCCCCCAGCAAGCCCAACCCCAACTACGGCACCAACTAGTGTATGAGTAGTTGATACAGGCACAGCCAAAAAGGGCATTGAAAACATTAGAATTACTGTTGCAGCCCCAAATTCAGCAGCAAACCCCCGGGTTGGCGTAATGTCTGTAATTTTTTTACCAATAGTTTCCATAACTCGATACCCCCAAGTCATTACACCAATGGCAATACCAGCAGAACCAAGTAGAACTAGCCATAAAGGAATGTCTACTTTGGCCGACAACTCCCCCCCACTTGATAAGATATCATACACAGCAGCCATAGGCCCAATTGCATTTGATCGGTCATTTGCACCATGCGCAAAGGCTACATAGGCAGCAGTAATTATTTGTAGCCAAACAAAGATACGTTCAACCCCAGTAAAACCCCCTCTTTCATTATTGAAGTCATATTTACGTAAAACCCACCATAAAATTATACTTGATATAGTACCAATAGCCAATGCAAGTATTAAACTGTTAATTGGAAACCAGGCATTTTCTGCCCAAGGATTAAACACCCCATTTTCTTTTACAGGCAACCAATCATACTTATTTTCAATCCAACCATTTTCTGCAGCTCTCGAAAAGAAACCTTTCAATGCTTTAAATTGTAAAGCAAGACCCAATACAAAGAATGTAGGTAGTGCTAATATTGGTGCCAACCATTTAGATCTTTCAACAGGATTATCTGCATCAAGAATGGCCATACGAACAACAGTAAATGATAGGAAAGCGATAATCCCCCCCATTAAAGGACTTGCAACCCAAGACATCACAACCTTTTGAACTACTCCCCAATCAATTAGAGAGGTACTATGTTGTACTTCAAGAATTAAGCCAACACCAAGGATACCCCCAATTATTGAGTGGGTAGTCGATACAGGTAGCCCAAACCTTGTTGCAATCGTAAGCCAAACTGCTGCAGCCATCATTGCTGCAATAAAGGCATACATCAAATCATTGGCAAATCCATCAGGGAGGACTTCATCAAAATCTACCGATAAAATACCTTTTCGAACAGTATCTGTAACAGCATCACCGGCGAAAAATGCACCACTAAATTCGAAGATTGCTGCAATTATTACAGCCTGTTTGAGAGTTAAAGCACGACTTCCAACAGAAGTTCCCATTGCATTTGCAACATCATTCGCACCGATATTCCATGCCATATAAGCACAAACTAATATCGATAGAGCTAGAACTAGCATCATAATTGGTTCCATAATTTTTCGTTAACTAATTTAGTATATCATATAGAACTACTATAATCTATATAGTTATATTTAGAATCATCATAGGGTATACATGGCGAAACAAAGTGGAAATAAAGACGTCAGAAAATTACAACTTACAGGAGGGGCAACTTATACCCTCAGTGTACCCAAAACTTGGGTCAAGCATCACAATCTTAAATCAAGAGACGGAATTCAGGTTGATTGGCGCCCTTCCGGAGCTCTAAGATTAACCCCTTTCAACACCATAGAGCAGATTAAAAAAATCACATTAAGCACAAGAAAAATTCCCGAAGGGGCCCTTTTGGATCATTTAATGGGGGCATACCTTAGTGGAACTGATCGGATAAAAATTAATTTCACATCGAAAGAGAATTCAAAAATAAAGAAAATTATTCGAATCTTTCAAAGGTCGACGCGTGGATTTGAAATTGAAGAAGAATTAGATGAAAGTATTACATTAATTACTCTAATCAATGCTGGTGAATTACCAATGAGGAGCAGCCTTAATCAAATGTACATGCAATTAAATTCACTTATACGTGATATATTAGATGTAATTTCTGGTGAAGACAAATCACTTATTGAAGATTATGAGGAAAGAGAAAGAGAAATTGACAGCCTGAGGTTTTTTATTGAAAGACAGGCAGGAATTGTATTAGATTCATACAAGGTTGCCGAGCGACTAAATATTGGGCGCAGACAAGCCGTAGAATATTCAAATTTAGCACGGGCATTGGAAAGGATGGCAGATCATACAAACCAGATGGCACATCTCGTGCTTGAAGATAATGGCCAGACCAAATTATCTTTTGATACTCCACCCCTCAATCAAATACCAATTTGGCAAGGAGCATTACGAACTTTAATGATAAACATTAGAACTAATAATGGAGAAGAAATAGAAGTCGCCAGAAACTCATTGAAATCAGCACAGAAGATTCTAAAACAACACGAGAGAAGTCTTTGGTCTGGTAGAAAAGATGCGAATAAACTTTTGTTTGAGGACCATATCTCAGAATCCATCCGCCGTTTATGTGCATATACACGTGACTTTGGGGAAATTTTACTCAATATCCTTACTTATGATAGTATTATCTTTGATAAAAGAAATAATTAAGTTTTAATTAAAAAACATGACTTCAAGAACCACTGCCTTTCACAGCATTCTGTTAGCATGTCACCTAAGCCAAAGTCAGATGAAAGAGTAATAGTCATCAAAGGTGCACGTACACATAATTTAAAGAATATTGATGTTGAAATTCCTCGAGGAAAATTTGTCGTAGTTTCAGGAGTATCTGGAAGTGGAAAATCAAGTTTAGCTTTTGATACATTGTATGCTGAAGGTCAGCGAAGATATGTGGAATCTCTAAGCTCTTATGCAAGGCAATTTTTAGGACAAATGAAAAAAGCAGATTGTGACAGTATCGAAGGTTTATCACCAGCAATTAGTATTGATCAAAAACAAGGATCACATAATCCACGTTCCACAGTTTCAACAGTTACAGAAATAATGGACTATCTTAGATTGATTTGGGCTAGGATAGGCACACCCCATTGTCCAGAGTGTGGAAAAAAAGTCTCCATTCAAACAGTTCAAGAAATTGTAGATGATATATTATGGAAATTTAAAGAGAAGCCTGTAGCGATTTGGAGCCCTGCAATTAGAAATAGGAAGGGAACACATGCCGATTTATTCCGTCAAATGGTTGAAAATGGTTTTCTGAATGGTAAGGTGAATGGTAGAGAAATAATGTTTGATAATCCACCAGAATTAGAGAAAAATCTACGCCATGATGTGGACATTAGAATTGATAGAATTAAATTAAAAAAAGAAAATCGACAAAGATTAACAGAAGCAGTAGAAACAGCATTAAAATTTGGCGGAGGAAGTGTAGGAGTTGAAGACTTAGATTCTGAAGAAATTAAAACATATAGTGAAGAATTTGCTTGTCCCGATCATGGAGCCTTTTTACCAGAAATGAGTCCAAGAATATTTTCTTTCAATTCTCCTTTAGGAGCATGCCCCGATTGTCAGGGACTAGGCGTACAGAAAAAGCTCTCACTTGACTTAGTGGTAGATGAAAATTTGAGTATTGCTGATGGATGTATTAGGCCTTTTCAAAGATCAATGTCTTCAAGTTGGTATAGAGCAATAATGGCTCAAACTGCATTACATTACGGCTATGATCCGACAATCCCTTTCAAAGAATGGGACGAGGAAGGTAAAAATATAATTTTAAATGGCACAGGCTCGACTAATATTGATTTTAATATTCAAGGTAGAAAAGGCAGATCAAATTATACAATGAGAAAACCGTGGGAAGGTGTAATATCTAGACTTGAAAGGCAATATAGAGAAACAGATTATGACGGCACAAGAAATAGAATATCATCATTTATGGTAGATTTCCCATGTACAAGTTGTAATGGAGAACAATTGAATAAAGCATCTAGATTAGTAACTATAGGTGAAACAACATTACCACAATTATCAACGATGACGGTTTTGAATGCCAAAGATAAGGTATTTGAGTGGATAAATAATGATATTTTATCAGAAAAAGAACTTCGAATTGCTAATGACGCTTTATTGGAAATCCAGAGTAGATTGAAGTTTTTATCCGATGTAGGATTAGGTTATTTAACGTTGAATAGAAAGGCAAATACACTTTCTGGAGGAGAGAGTCAGAGAATAAGATTAGCAACACAAATAGGGAGTAGATTAACAGGAGTAATGTATGTTTTAGATGAACCTTCAATAGGTTTACATCAAAGAGATAATGCTAAATTAATTGCAACGTTGAGAGAATTGGTTGATCTAGGGAATACTTTGATTGTAGTTGAACACGATGAGGAGACTTTACATCAAGCCGATTATCTAATTGACTTAGGCCCAGGAGCTGGAAGAAAAGGCGGAGAAGTAGTAGTTGCAGGTACACCTAAACAAGTAATGAAATGTAAAAAAAGTGTTACAGGACAGTACTTATCGGGATATAAACACATTCCTATTCCATCTCAAAGAACTCCCCCTAGTGACAAATATTTACTTGTATTAGGGGCAAGTGAAAATAATTTGAAAGAAATTAATGTCTGTATTCCGTTAGGTTGCATGGTCTCAGTTACTGGGGTTTCAGGTAGCGGCAAATCAAGCTTAATTTCAAGAATTTTAGCACCCGTTTTACTCAGGGAAGTTCAAAAGGCAGATACAGCACCAGGAAAACATGTTAGCGTTCAAGGAATTGAACATGTAGATAAAGCAATATTAATCGATCAATCTCCAATTGGGAGAACTCCTAGATCAAATCCTGCAACTTATACAAAATCATTTGATATCATAAGGAAATTATTTTCTGAAACGGCTTTATCTAAAGAAAGAGGATATACTCCTGGACATTTTTCTTTTAATGTCAAAGGTGGAAGATGTGAAGCTTGTAGTGGAGCGGGCTCTATGAAATTAGAAATGAATTTTTTACCGGATGTATGGGTAGTGTGTGATAATTGTAAAGGTAAAAAATACACTAGAGAAACATTAGAAGTTGAATGGAAGGGCAAAAATATCTACGATGTATTAGAGTTAAGCGTAAGTGAAGCAACCAAGTTTTTTGAAAATCATAAGAAACTACATCGAATTTTAAAAACATTAGATGATGTTGGCTTAGGTTACATAAAATTAGGACAAGCCGCAACAACTTTGTCTGGAGGGGAAGCACAGAGAGTAAAACTTGCTAGTGAATTAAGAAAACCACCAAACACACATACAGTTTATATTTTGGATGAACCCACAACAGGTTTGAGTATTTCTGATGTAAGACAATTAATTGAAGTATTACACAGATTAAGAGATCAGGGACATACAGTAATAATTATTGAACATCATTTAGATATAATAAAAACATCAGATTGGATAATTGATTTGGGTCCCGAAGGAGGAATGAATGGGGGAGAACTTGTTGCAGAAGGGACCCCAGAAGATGTTGCTAAAAATCTTAAAAGTCATACAGGAGCCTCATTAAGAGAGGTATTAAATTAGTCATTTTCAAAAATATGATTTAGCGATTCATTCATGGACGGTCCGTATTACGGGAATACTACGAGAGGGTCTTTTGCAATCCAATATCCAGCGAATAGAGGTAACGCCGAGAGTCGGCGGGGGGTTAAGGGATGTCCGTGGAGATACAATCAAATCACAATTAAAAACAGATCATAATTTAGAAATTACCGAGGTTAGAAGTATTTTAGGATATCAAATAAATCAAGAATTATCTAAAGATCAGTTGACAAAAGTAGTGGATGAATTATTTACAGATCCAGTAATCGAAATAGGTTGTTTTAATTCATCGATTTTAGATAATAAGAATGCATTTACCGATACCCCAGAAGCTGTAATTACAGTTGGATTTAAGCCCGGAGTTACAGATAATAGAGCATCTGCGGCATTGGATGGTTTTACAACAATATTTCCGGATTTAGGTAAAGATGTTAAAATTTCAACATCTATTAGTTACGTATTTTTTGGATTAGGTGATGTGGATTTAAATTGGTTATCAGACCAATTACATAATTCACTAATTGAAATAGCATTAATTGCAGATTCAAATGATTGTGCAATTGGCGACTGGCCAGAAATACAATTTCCAGAATTAAAAGATATTGAATATGCTGCGCCGTCAACAATAGATTTGAATGTTAGTGATGAAGAACTAATTGAAATTAGCGAAAAAGGATTATTAGCTTTAAATTTAGAAGAAATGAAAGCGATTCAACAAAATTATTTGGATAAGGATGTACAAGCCAGACGTAAGGAATTAGGTTTACCGCCTGACAAACCTACAGATGTAGAATTAGAATGTCTTGCACAGTCTTGGTCTGAGCATTGTAAACACAAAATATTCGCTGCAAGAATAAACCACGTTGATACAGAAACAGGAGAAAATAGTGTAATAGATTCACTTTTCAAAACATATATTATGCAACCTGCTTTAGATATGCAGCAAGAAGTAAATTGGTTACTTTCCTTATTTCATGACAATTCCGGAGTAATTGAATGGACTCCCGAATGGAGTTTATGTATGAAAGCAGAGACACATAACTCTCCAAGCGCTTTAGATCCGTTTGGAGGTGCGATGACTGGAATAGTAGGAGTCAATAGAGATATTTTAGGTACAGGTTTAGGTGCTAGACCTATAGCAAATACAGATGTTTTTTGTTTTGGGCCTCCAGATTACGATGATCATTTACCAGAGGGGCTTTTCCATCCATCCCGTGTAATGAGGGGCGTACATGCAGGAGTTAGAGCAGGAGGTAATGAAAGTGGTATACCTACTGTAAATGGAGCAATAGTTTTCGATGAAAGATATATTGGAAAGCCTTTGGTTTATTGTGGAACTGTAGGTATTTTACCAAGGCATCTCCCCGATGGTCGTGAAAGTCACATTAAAACTCCCGAACCTGGAAATCTAATTTACATGGTCGGTGGCAGAGTTGGCTCAGATGGGATTCATGGTGCCACATTTTCAAGTTTAGAATTAACAGACGAGAGCCCAAGTAGTGCAGTTCAAATTGGAGATCCAATTACTCAGAAAAAAATGGTTGATATGCTATTAGAAGCACGAGATTTAGGCTACATCGAAGTGATTACAGATAATGGTGCAGGAGGACTATCATCTAGTATTGGAGAAATGGCAGAATTAACAGGAGGGGCCAATTTAGATTTATCAAAAGTCCCTCTTAAGCAATTAGGATTAAGTCCATGGGAGATCTTAGTATCAGAATCCCAAGAAAGAATGACAGTTGGGGTTGACGAAAAAAATAAGCAAGCATTCGAAGAGTTAGCAAAACTACACGAAGTTGAAGCTACAATAGTGGGCGAATTTACAAATTCAGGTACCTTTTTAGTCAATTATGGAAATGATGTAGTGGCGGATTTACCTATAGAATATCTTCATGACGGTTGCCCTCAATTAAATCTTGAATCAGAATGGACGCCTCCAATTCATAAATCAATTATTTTCAAGGAAAAAACTTCACCAGAAGAAATGGGAAATATTCTCCAAAGATTAATTGCAAGACCAAATATTGCTAGTAAAGAATGGTGGGTAAGATCATATGATCATGAGGTTATAGGACAATCTGTAATCAAACCATTCGGTGGTGTAAACCATGATGCTCCTGGGGATGCAGCAGTAATAGCCCCAATTCCTGGAGAAACTAAAGGAACTGTAATTTCTTGCGGAATTGTACCAAGATATTCAGACATTGATGCTTATGCTATGGCTGCAGCTAGTGTAGATGAAGCCGTAAGAAATGCGGTTTGTGTGGGAGTAGATTTATCCAGAATTGCAGGCTTAGATAATTTCTGTTGGCCCGATCCAGTTCAAAGTAAGAAAACTCCTGATGGGCGATTTAAACTAGCACAACTCGTTAGAGCGAATAGAGCATTAGAAGATGTCTGCAGAGCTTATTCCTTACCCTGTATTTCAGGCAAAGATTCTATGAAGAATGATGCTACATTAGATGGTGAAAAAATAAGCGTACCCCCAACATTATTGTTTAGTTTGATGGGCAATCATGAAGATGTTAGAAAGGCAATATCTTCAGATTTCAAAAATACTGGAGATGCAATATACTTAGTTGGGGAAACAAAGCAAGAACTTGGTGCAAGTGAATTAGCATATATGCTACAAGAAGAAACTGAGGGAGTTAGTGGAATTGGAGGAAATGTACCCAGCATAGATCCTGAAAGGAATCTTTCCGTATACAAAGCACTCACAAAAGCAATGCATGCTGGTTTAGTAGAAAGTGCTCATGATTGTTCAGACGGAGGACTATCTGTGACTATTGCCGAATCATGTTTTGGTATAGATGCAGGAGCGAAAATAGATATTTCGTCTTTAGATAGTTTTGATGATAAATTAGATTCATGGGGGGCTCTTTTTGGAGAAAGTCTCGGTCGTATTGTTGTGAGTATAAATCCAAAAAATATTCAAGCATTTGAAGAAATTATGGTTGCTGTTGCTCATCAAAATATTGGTGAAGTAGGAAATAATGACGATCTAGTGATTATGAAAAATGATACAAAAATATTGACAGCATCTATAACGAAATTACGTGAAGCTTGGAAAGGAACATTAGACGGAGGTTCAGCAAAATGAGTGTTAAAGTTGCCATTCTTACAGGATTCGGGATAAATTGTGATAGGGAAACAGCAGCAGTTTTTGAAATGGCAGGCGCAACATCTGAACGAATTCACGTAAATAGATTAGTAAATGGAGAAGTTAATCTTCAAGATTATCACATTATGGCAGTACCCGGAGGATTTTCTTTTGGTGATCATCTCGGTAGTGGAAGATTAATGGGAAATAGACTTAGATTTGGATTAAGGGAACAAGTTAGACAATTTGTAAATGATAAAAAACCGATAATCGGAATTTGTAACGGTTTCCAAGTCCTAGTAAAAATGGGCCTTTTACCTGGAGATGATGACATTTCATTTGAACAAACAGCATCTTTAACACTGAATGATAGTGGACATTATGAAGATAGATGGGTAACATTGGAATTCGATGATAATAGCCATTGTATTTGGACTAAAGGCTTGAAAAGAATGCGAGTACCCGTCAGACATGGAGAAGGAAAATTTGTTACTAATGATAAGAAATTATTAGATAAATGGGATAAAAGTGGACAATTAGTCGTAAGATATGTGGATCCAAATCAACAATATCCTTCGAAATCAGATGAATTACTACCATACCCACTTTCACCGAATTCTAGTTGGAGAAATATAGCAGGAGTTTGCGATCCAACAGGATTAGTATTTGGTCTAATGCCTCACCCAGAAGCAAATCATTCAACATGGTTGGGAGCGACATGGACAAGAGAAAATTTAGATCATGGAGAAGGTGAAGGCATGGCTATGTTCCACAATGCAGTTAATTATGCAAAGTCTCAATTTTCTATTAATGATTAAATTTAGGAACCTTATGGATTGTGAGAGACTTATGGTAGAGACCAATCAAGTAGAATCTTTCCTTTCTGATAATTGCCCTCCAATGAGTATCTATGAAACATTATATGCATTTAGAGATAGTTTTGGAAAGTTTATGGGCACAGAAGGAACACACCCTTGGTCCCAAGGATTTCCTCTTACAACGCCGCTTGAGAAATTTGATGGCCCTTCATTACCTCCTTCAATTGATGTAACTTGGGAAGATAGATTCTATCCAAAAGCTTGGGGGCACCCTCTATTACGTGAGGCAATTACAAACTATTACAACACATATTACGATTGTAATATTACGCCTGAAAATGTAATGATTTTTGCAGGAGGTAGGCAAGGAATTTTTTCTGTATTAGCGTTTTTGAAAAAAAATGTACAAATTAGAATTGGTAATGTAGAATGGCCCGCATATCTAGATATTATGGCAGCAAATGAAATTGATTACAAAGTAGTGCCATTTACCAAAGAAAACAATTTCCACCCTCCAAATTCAGATTATTTTGATAGGTCAGGGGTTAGTGAAAATATTAACATAATGCCAATAATTTCCAATCCTAGCAACCCAACAGGCCATACAAGAGCCGATGAAGAATTAAAAGAATTAATTCAAATGGCCGAGCAATCAAATAATGGAATCCTTCTTGATGAAGCTTACGAAATGTTCCACTCTCCCGCAGTAAGCGGGATGAAATATGTCACAGATTTAGAAAATAGTAATGTCTTCATTACTGGTGCTTGTACAAAAGGACTTCAGTGTCCGGGTATACGGGTTGGTTGGGTTATTGCCAGTAAGAAAAATATTGAAACTATGGCGAATTATTCTAGTTTCGGTATGGGTGGCGTTTCACACCCATCACAATTGTATGCAGTAAAATTATTCGAACCAAAACGAATTGAGAAAGCCAGAGAAGCAGTTGAAAAACATTATGATTGGCAAAGGAAACGTTACGGCGAAGCATTTGAAAAAATGGGACTAAAAGTTTACACAGGAAATGGAGGCTTCTATCATTGGCTAGAATTGCCCGAGGGACTGAATAGCAAAGATTTCAATGAACGACTTTTCAAAAGAGGGGCGGCAATATTGTGTGCTTCTGATTGTGATATGGCTAGGCCACATTCTAAAGATCCGAATTATGTAACACCATATTCAAGATTTTTTAGATTTTCATTTGGACCATTATTACCAGAAACATTTGAATCGGATATTCAAATATTTAGTGATGTATATGAAGAATATAAATCTGAAATACTAAATTAACAATAAACCAAAACAGGTTTAACTCATAATTAAGTCGCTAGTTTATGGATAGTAAGCCATTTTCAGCGCCAGCATCGTCCACAGATTCAAAACCAGAGACTAGCGGAGTTACTGAAATTAAACCTCCTGCAACTGTGATTGTGAACTCAACACCTAACAATGAATACCAAACCCCACAGAATTCTATATTAAATTCTACAAATCCAGCAGTTCAAACAATTAACGTATCTCAACCAGGCGGCGGGGGTAAAACTGTATCAAATGTATTTTTGATAATTGGGGCAGTAGTAATCATTATTGGATTTTTATTTATCGGCCTTGGAGCAGCTTCATTCCCAGATTTTTCTGAGGTTAAAGATGCAAAAGTAGACCTAGTAAATCCTCTTCTTGAAGATACAATTGTATTTACAAGTGATGGAGAGACAACAAATGAAACGTTTGAATTTAGTACAGATGTTTGGTACAATGTTCGAGCTGCACAAGGAATTACTATTAATTCGATTTCAATTTTAGATGAAAACAATAATACCTTATTTTCTGAAAGTGAGTGCCAGGATTCAAATTTAGGTGACGAGGTGAATGATTGTAAGGATTATGCAAGTTATGATATTGGAAATCTAGATTGGGCGCGCCAGCAATCAACATCAGGTTTAGTAAATGCTACGATTAATATTAATGCTACTGGAGAAGTAACCATTCACAATCTAGATTGGGACGAATTCTGGGTTCCTTTAGGCGTAGCATTGGAAGACATTGACGCCCAATATTATGGCGGGCCCATTGTAATGATCATGGTTGGAGGTTGTGCAAGCTGTTGTGTAGCCCCTATAGGATTCTTAGTGGGTTTAGTTACCAGATTTGCATAATTATTCAAAATTAAGCACAATTTGTCCACTAGAATCGAATTCCAACACGGGTTTAAAACCTTCATAATTGGTATTTTCTAAGGCCTGTTTAATATTATTTAGAATATCGGGAGATAACTTGAAGAAAAATCCTTGATTTGTTTCAATTAAACTTAGTTTTTCTAAATCCTCCTCTACACTTGATTTTGTAACAGGTTCTGGAATATTTTCGTCTTCAGTAATTGCTTCCTCAATTTCCTTATTTAACAAAGGCTGTAGGACTTTTTCCTCTACAACTTCTTCGACAACCTCTTCGACAACCTCTTCGACAACTTCCTCAGTAACAGGTTCTGGAATACTTTCTTCTTCAGTAATTGGTGGAGGAATTAGTGTAGCAGGGGCCTCAACCATTTGTTCACCAACATATACATCACCATCTTCTCCAAATCTTTGCATATACATCATACCAAATCCAAACGCAACAATTCCCAAACCAAGCCAAGTTACCGCTTCATATAACGGATCATTAATTGTTGTTGAAAGCATGAATATCGCTATTAAAGAGCCGAAACCGCCAAGACCCCTTCTCCAAGCAGAATCTGTCTCTTCTTGGAAACCTTGTATTGCAACTGTACACAAATAAGCAGCAATCATTCCATACATCAGCGAATCTAAATCGGCTGTTTCCATAATCCAAACTATTCCTGTAATGATGTAAAATATTGAAATCATACCCAATCGATCTAACCAATCAAAGTATGTACCCTCATTCTCGAATTCAAAAGTTTCCCAATTCCATGCAATTTCAGATTTACTGGATACATAGGTCATTATGGCCCCTTCTCCAATTAATATAATTCCTACAATAATATTTTGAATTGTTTCCCATCTTGTATCATCTATTTGTTCAATAAAGTTCCATAGAGCAAAAGCATGTAATAGTGGCATTAGCAAAGCCAAATCCTTTTGTCCATTCTTTTGAACCTCCCAAGTAATCCATATTGCACCAAAAATAGTTCCAATTCCAAACAAAGCATCCCAACTTAGAAGCAAACCCCCGATAGTCCAATATTGTAAATTTGTAATTAATTGTTTTCTACCCGCAATTGAATCTAAATTAGGAATACTAATGTCAAATAATTCATATCCTGTTTTATCGTTTTCATCTTCGTTACCTTCCTTAGCCCATTTGTATAATAATCCACTTCTTGCCAAATAATGTAAAGTTAAACTGAAAATACCCATCCAAAATAAACTATAAGATATTAATTCACCCTCAGTTAATTCAGAAAAATTACTATCTAAGGTTAATGCAGTAAGTAGCGAAAATAACATTGCCGCAGGTGCATAAGGAATAAAGAATAACTTCCCAGTAAATATATTTTGAAATGTCATGGCAATTGTAATAGTAAATAATGCCCAAGAAGCTTCAGGTAACATACCCCAAACACCAACCGCTAACCAAATAGTAGCTGCAACAACAGGCATCTCTCTCACTCCTTGTTCTATCAATCCCCTTCTTTCATCGATCATTGATTTAATTAAAATTGAACTAGCAGTAATTGTAATAATAATACAAGATAGCCTTGGCATACCCAAGATAATAATTTCAGAGAAATCATAATTAGAGAAGTTTAAATCAATCAAAATAGAACCAATTAAATCAGTTGAACCCATCATATTATCTTCAGCTGCCACTAAAATAATTGGCGCAACACACATAACGAAGAAATGACGATATTTTATAGCATTGAAAATAACAATTCCGTAGAGAATAAACAATGCTAAACCTCCACTAGCATCCATAAGTGCGAGTACTAATAGACCCAAATATGCGAATTTATCAGCGTTGTAAGAAAGCCCTTCTTTATTCTCTTGATTAAATCCTTTTCTTAGTATTATTATTGTTATAATTAAAGGACCTAAAATCAAAAATAAATCGAAGATAATAGTACTAAGTAGTACCTCTCCAAGTCTAGCCAATTCAATTAATGGTTCACCAGTGTTTTCAGCATAATTACGATATTTTGTGTTAAGGTGATTTAACTCTTCAGATATTGGAAATGCAATTAATACCATTATCCAACTTGCCAAAGCTCTTTCTATGGATGAAACACCCTCTCTATCAATAATTTCCCAGAGTAAGATACCAATTGGGATTATCATTAATGAAACCCAAAAAACCTCATTTCCAGCATATTGGTTATATAATCCGTAAGCAATTGAAATTGATAATAATATCAGAGGCCCAATTAAAGACACTCGTCCAATACTCCCCCATCCCATATTAATCCAATGAGCATCATCATCTTCTGCTATATTGTGGAGTGTCCAAGTCCCATCATTCATATCATAAGCAGGAACGCTTTTTTGTCCAGCGTCGGTGAGCCAGTAGAAAAAATGTCCAAGATCTAATTCTGTTTTTCTAAATCTAAGTGTGCTTGCCCAAATTAATATTGCCAACAGACCTACGCTCGGATCTAATCCATTAAAGAGAGAACTAATACTATCTGGAAGAGGTAGGATCAACCTTTCAGCTAGGGCTAAAACAATAGTTAAAAACAAAGCAACCAAGAGTGCAGCACTACTTTCTAAACGGTCTTTAATTTCGTTAGAAATGGAAGCCTTATACATCATTCTCCAAGAACTACCTATGACATACAGTACCAGTAGCCATGAGATAAGTACATCACCATTAATTAAAATTGAATCAGATAAAATGATTAGACCAACACCCGTAAAATGTGCCCAGTTCTTCAAAACCCCGAAGTTTCGAGAGAACTCACCAATTCCAATCAGTCCAACAACAATTATTATTTTGGGCAGTGGATCAATATAATCAGCATCATTCCAAACATTCAGCGAGTCTTGAATAAAAAAGGAAGTCGCTGCAGCAACGAAAGTTGCATTTGCAACCCAACTTCTAGTCGCTTTGGCAATAATAAACATGTATGGTAATGCCAATAGAGTAATTCCCCATGCTAAAATACTGGAACCTGGAGTTAATATCCAAATACTACCAGCTAGCCCAATTGGCATCCAAGGAATTCTCTGTTTATGTACAGCAGGAAAATAAGCAAATAATAGTGTAATCCAAAGAACACTTTCTAAATTTACATAAATTGCAAGATCATCAAGCATAGATTCTCTTAATGGTCCTAAAATCAAATTTAAATCCTCACTTCTTGTAATTATTATAGCTAGTAAAACTTCTCCAATTAAGAATAAAGACGTCAATTGCATGAGATCTTTTCTTACTCGTTCATCTGCTGCCAAGATACCCTGCCCGATTACTATGAAAACCAATAATGAGAGCGCACCCCCAACACCGTCTGCTGGAGCATTTTCATTGAGAATTTCATAAATTAAAGGAATTATTCCTGCAACTACAGCTACAATTGAAAAGATAAGACTATTATTAGATTCCAAGGCAAGCCACATAGATAATATTCCAAAACCAACTATTGCGATACCTAATTCCCAAGAAACAACATCCCCAGACCAAGAAAGCCAAGCCCCTACACCTGCAACGAGCAATGCTAACGGAGTAAATGTGATAATAGCCCAACCAAAGGAGGTAGCCCCCTTTAATCGTTTGATATATGAAAATTCAAAAAATACCAAAGCAGTACACGCAATAGATTGTACATAAATTCCATTTGCTGAAGGAGACCAATCAGTATCAGCGTAAGGAATACCCGGTTCTAATAGCCATTCAAATCCTTGAGAGGCAAGTACCCCCATTAGATATCTAGTCCCCCATAAAACACCGATTGCAGCGAAAAAGAAACTAATGCCTAGTAAATAATCGTGTACGGCGTGTAGTCCATCTCCCCCCTTTCTTCTTTGCATTTCAACTAAAGTTAATGCCATTCCTGCGGATAAAATACCACCAATTCCTAAGATTAGAAAATTTTGATTCGTGGCATTCTCAGAAAATGCAATAGAAAAAATTCCACCCCAAATTGCTAAAGTTGCAATTCCATACATTATTAATTGAGCAAATTTTGCCAATGCATCAATATCATTACTTCCAGGAGGCTTTATTTTTAATTTTACATCTACAGATGCACCAGTTCCGTAAATACTTCCTTGAGTTACTGGTTGTGTTACAGCTCTTGAAGGTCTAGTAGGTTTAGATTTAATTTCAGACATCTAATCAAATGAATCCATTTGTTATTTTTTATTAAAATTAACTATATTTTTTAAAAAAATACAGTCATATTCAAAGAGCCTCTTCATAACCAGTATCCATGACAGAAATAAATTTAGGAAGCGAACTTGATGGAGGAACTTTTGGTTTAACTCTCCCTTCAGGTTGGCAATGGTTAGGTTTTATAATTGGTCTTTTAATTTCAGTAGCGGGAATAGTTACATTTTTCCTTGCAGATACAGATCCAATTCCTGCCTTAATTTCTATTGGAGTTCTAATAATGGGTTTTTCATCCCCAACAAAATTACAAAAAACATTGAGGGATTTACGTTCGCAAATGAATCCTGCTCAAGTTAATTGGCAAAAAGAACAAGGAGGAACCGAATTACAATCATTCTGGAATTCAGCAACAATTCGCAAACCTACAGTAGATGATAGAGCTTGGGTTTTTCCGGCACCAGAACAAAATAAATGGCATTTGGAAACAAGATATCATCCGGACAACCCCGAAGAACTCATTGCCGAACACCCAAATAAAATTGGAACTCCACGGCCAGCAACGATATCAAATTACGCTTTAGCAACATTAACAGCATACATCTTTTTTGCTCTTCAAATCCATTTTTTGACAATTAGCGAAGGAGAAGATAAAGTACCAATTTACATATTAATAGGGATATCAGTAATTTGGCTCTTAGTTTCTGTTTTTATGTGGAAGAGGGCGCAAGCAACGATGGATACCCCCACTTCCAACATACGTTCTGCTGCAGTCGGGGGCGTGGAATTAGTTGGACAGGTTAGACCTGGCCCACAATATCCCCCCACAGTAATCGTTGATGGAGACTCCTCAAAATCGGTAAATGATCTTGCTGCTTGGAGGTGGACATACGAAGTTTACAGATGTCGTCAAGTTACAACTACAGATTCTCAAGGTAACACTACGACAAGAGAGGAATGCAGTTGGCAACAAATCAGAGCAAATAGCGGAGCTACAAGTTTTACAATTCACGATGGAACTGGTGGAATAGCCGTAATGGCAGATAGTTTTAGCACACAAGAGTTTGGAGATCACTTAATTCAATGGGAATGTAGACATGATCTGAGGATGAAAGGACTTTTTACTAATATCATGCTTTCTGGAGATATAAGAAGACATAGATGGACTTTATGGGGATTAAAAATAGGAGACCCATGTTATTTATTAACTACATTAAAAAGTAGAAACGATCAAAGTTTACAAGCCGAACAAATTGATAGGACATTACAAAATGCATTATTAGAAGCAACAGGAGAGAAGGCCCCAGGATTCAAACCAAGGTTGGAAAAGGGTACAGAACTTACTGCATTAAGTGGTGCTAGAAGTGATTTGGAATATTTAATAATTCCAACACTTGCCTTACTAGCGTCAATAATTATGTTAGGTGCCTAATATACTAGTTGTATTTCAGATGCGGAACTTAATTCGATAACACCAGGCGGGCCACTCCATTTGATTTTATCATCAGGAACGATTAGAGCTCCATCACCTTCGTTGTGACCTAGTGTTGCTTTTACTGATGCGAATGAGCAGTATAAAGTGGCATTTGAGGTAATAACTTGCATCAT